>NZ_JACVTV010000100.1:0-17200 GCF_016624625.1 Stenotrophomonas sp. S41
TCTCTCTCTTTTCCTACCTTTAACCACACCCCCCCCCCCCCCCCCCCCACTCTACGGCCACATCCGTCCTAGACCTGTCATCGCGCAAGGCTAGGATGGGCCATGAACATCCGCCTTTTCTGCGGCTCGATCGCCGCCCTCTCCCTGATGGCGTGCAGCACGCCGTCGCCCCGCCAGGCCGCTGCAACGCCCCCGGCCGCGATCCAGCCCGCACCGCGCCTGCTGCTGGTCTCCATCGACGGCCTGCGCGCCGATGCGCTTGATCGCGGTCTCACCCCCAACATCCAGCGGATGATCGACGGTGGCGTGCGCGCGCGCTGGATGACGCCGTCCTACCCGTCGCTGACCTTCCCCAACCACTACACCCTGGTCACCGGCCTGCGTCCCGGCCACCACGGCATCATCCACAACAGCATGCAGGACCCGCAGCTGGGTGGGTTCGAGATCAGCAACCCGGCCGCCGTCACCGACGCGCGCTGGTGGGGCGGCGAACCGATCTGGGTCAGCGCCGAGAAGGCCGGGGTGCGCACGGCCACCTGGTCGTGGCCCGGCAGCGAGGCCGCCATCCAGGGCGTGCGGCCCAGCCAGTGGCAGGTCTACGACCGCAACATCGCGCTGGAAGACCGCGTGCAGACCGTGCTGGGCTGGCTGTCGCAGACCGGTCCGCAGGCGCCGCGCCTGGCCACGCTGTACATGGAGAACGTCGACAAGGCTGGCCACACCTACGGCCCGGAGTCGGCTGAGTACCGCCAGGCGATCCAGCGCGCCGATGCCATCGTCGGCCAGGTACTGGAAGGTCTGGACGCGCGGGGCCTGGCCAGCGATACCAACATCGTGCTGGTGTCCGACCACGGCATGGCCGAGCTGCCGGAAGGCCACGTGCTCGATACCGAACGCATGGTCGACCCGGCCGTTGCCGTGGCCACCAGCGTCGGCCAGCCGGTCGGCTTCCAGGCCAGGCCCGGCCGCGAACGCGAGGCCGAGCAGGCCCTGATCGGCCGGCACGACCATTACCAGTGCTGGAACCGCGCCGACCTGCCGCCGCGCTGGCAGTACGGCCAGCACCCGCGCACGCCGCCGATCGTCTGCGAGATGGACGAAGGCTGGGATGCACTGACGCCCGACATGCTGGCCCGCCACGCCCATGCCTACCGCGGCACCCACGGCTACGACAACACCCTGCCGTCGATGCGCGCGGTGTTCGTGGCCACCGGCCCTTCCTTCCAGGCGGGCAGGACCGTTGAGGGCTTCGACAACGTGGACGTCTACCCGCTGCTGGCCCGCCTGCTGAACGTGCCGGCGGCCGCCAACGACGGCAACCCGGACACGTTTGACGCGGTGCTGCGCTGATGCATCGAGGCCCCGGCACGTACCGGGGCCACACGCCCGATGGGCTCTGCGATACTCGTCGGCACGCCACTCGCAAGGACGCTGGGGATGCCGACACCGGAACACACCCGGCTGCTGACTGCAGCGGCAAGATCCGCACTGCGCCCGTTGGGCTGCGTGCAGAAAGGCCGCTCGCGCACCTGGCTTGACGACCACGGCTGGTGGGTCGGGGTGATCGAGTTCCAGCCCTCGGGATGGAGCAGGGGCAGCTATCTCAATGTCGGCGCGTGCTGGCTCTGGGAAGAGAAGGATTTCCTGTCCTTCGATGCGGGCTACCGCGTCGCCCCGTTCCAGCCCTTCACCGATACCGCTGAATTTACCGTGGCCGCACAGGCACTGGCCGAGCAGGCGGCCGCCGAGGTGCTGGCCCTGCGTGACCGCTTCCCCACCCCGGGACAGGTAGGTGCGTTGATGAGCCGTCACCCCAAACCGGGCATCCGGGAGCACATGCATGCCGGGATAGCCGCCGGGCTGGCGGGCGCGTACGACGAGGCTCGCCGGCACTTGGCCCTGGTCGCTGAGGAAAGCCACACAGCGCCATGGGTCGATGTGCTGAAGCGAAACTGTGCCGAGCTCACGTCACGGCTGCAACCCGGCGGCGGCTTCGAGGCAGAGATCGCCGCCATCGTGACGCGCACCCGCCGCGCGGTCGGTCTGCCGGAGTGGCGGTCGTCACCCCTCATTCCTCCCGGTTGATCACACCGGATCGCCCCTTCGTCGCACACAGGTGTTCCCGGGGCCGGAACCGGGCTACGGTGCGGATCGACCCGCACAGGACTGCACCGACCCATGCACCGCTGGCTTCTGCTCGCTATCGCCACCCTGCCCTTCACCGCTGGCGCCATCGTCATCCGCAGCGATGTGGATGACAGCGCCTACCGCGTTGCGGCCTCCGCCTTCCCGGCCCTGGCCGACATGCCCGGCGAAGGCCACGGCGTGCTCATCGCGCCGCGCTGGGTGGTGACCGCCGCACACGCCGCGCCGATGGAGGGCATGGATGCCGAGGTGCAGATCAACGGCCAGGCCTACCGCGTCGAACGCGTGGTCGTGCATCCGGGCTACCGGCGCATGCCCGATGCATTGGGCCAGGCGGCTCTGGCCTCCGGCAACCCGGGCCCGATCCACGCCTTCCTCGCCGCCTCCGATGACATTGCGTTGATCCAGTTGGCCACGCCGGTCAGCGACGTTGCGCCGGTTCGCCTTTACCGAGGGCAGGACGAAGCCGGCAGGATCGCCACCCTGGTCGGCAAGGGCGCGACCGGTACCGGTCTGACCGGGCTGGTGCCACGTGCGCCTCACCGGGGGCAGCTGCGCCGCGCGGAGAACGCGGTGACCGGCGGCAACGACCGCTATCTCTGGTATCGCTTCGATGACCCGGGCACCGGTCTGCCGCTGGAAGGCGTGATCGGCGGCGGCGACAGCGGCGGCCCACTGATGATCCGCGACCGCGATGGCTGGCAGCTGATCGGTCTGGGCTCGTGGATCACGGCCGTGCCGGAGCATGCGCTGGAGGCGAGGTACTACGGGCAGGTGGTGCACAACGTGCGCATCTCGCGCTATGCGGAGTGGATCGTCAGCACAATTCGCGCCGCGCCGTGATGCCCGACCGACTTGCGTTGCGTGCGACATGTGTCGCAGACTTGCGACATCGATCAAACGCCAGGCCAGATGATGTCCTCCGCACCCACCCCCTCCAATGCCGAACTGGAACTGTTGAAGTGCCTCTGGCGCGACGGCGCCTGCAGCGCACGTGAACTGCACAACGCCGCTGTCGCCACGCTGGACTGGTCGTACTCCTCTACCCGCAAGACGCTGGAGCGCATGGTCGACAAGGGCCTGGTGAAGGAAGGCAGCCAGCACGGACTCAACGTATACAGCGCCAGGGTCGGCAAAGTGGCCACCCTGGCAGCCCTCAGCACGGATTTCGCGCGCCGCGTGCTGGAAATCGATGGGCCGCTGCCCAGCCAGGCCTTCGCTGACAGCCGGCTGCTCAGCTGCCAGGAGATCGAGCAGTTGCAGGCCCTGCTGCGTGCACATGACGAGGGCCAGCCATGAGCCTGCCGGCAGCCGCCACCTTGGGGGCCGCGCTTGCAACCAGCCTGCTCAGCGCTGGCCTGGCCTGGTACGCAGCACAGGCACTGCAGCGCAGGCTGCGGCTCTCCCACGCGTCGTCGCATTACTGGCTGGGTGCGTGGCTGTGTGCAGTGCTGCCGCCCGTGCTGGCATTGCTGTTGCCGCTTCAGCACGCACCATTGCCGCAGCTGACCGGCGCATTGCCGGTCGCACTGCACTCGCTGCCGGACCGCGTGCTGCCCGCAGCCGAGCCCGCGCCTGCGCTCGGCATGTCACTGGCGGCAGGCCTGCCGGCCCTGCTATGGGCGGTGTATGGCGGCGGCCTGCTGCTTTGGCTGGCACGTTGGGCGCTGGCCACGCGCCGGCTGCAGGCGGTGCTGCGCGGCAGTCACCCCGTGCAGACGTCGCAATTGCCGGGCCCAGAATCACGGCAGGCGGTACGGCAGCTGCAGGCCACAGGCATCGCTGTCCGCTGCACGGAAGGCGGCGGCACGCCGTTCGCCGTCGGCTGGCCTCATGCACGCATCCTCCTGCCTGCAGCCAGCCTCACCCTGCCGGACCGCGCACTGCGCCTGGTCATCGGCCACGAGGCCGCGCACCTGCACCGCCGTGATCCACTGCGCGCCGGCATCATGCGTCTGGTAGCCGCGCTGTATTGGTTCAATCCCTTCGTGCAACGCATTGCCGCGCGCGTACAGCTCGCAGCCGAACTGCAGTGCGATGCCCGTGCGCTGGCCGAAGCGCCCGCCGCTGGCGATGGCCGCCTGCTGGCGCAGGCCTACGTGGAAACGCTGCGCCATGCCACTGCACTGCGGCCTGCCAGCGCACTGTCACAGCGCGATCCCGGCGGCCACCAGCTGCGCCTGCGGCACATGCTGCAGGGCGATGCAGGCCGCCACCCCGGCAAGGCCATCACGCTGCTGCTGGCCGCGTCCGGTGTGACCGCCACCCTTTGCCTGGCTGCCGTGCAGGCGGCGGCCACCGCTGTCCCGCCATCGCTGGCCGTACCGCTGCAGGCCGCATCGGTCACGCTGCTGGAAGCCACTGTGCCGCTGGCCCCCGCTTTTGCCGCGCCTGTTGCCCAAGCGCGGGTCACCAGCGTGTTCGGCCATGCGTCGGACTTCCGCCAACGCGCCCACCGTGGCGTGGACTTTGCAGCGCGACGTGGCACAGCCGTGCAGGCGCCGGCCGATGGCACGATCATCGCCGCCACTCGCACTTACCCAGATGGCCCCAACTACGGCACCGTGGTGGTCATCGACCACGGAGGTGGCTGGCAGACGTTGCTTGCCCACCTGCAGGACTACGAGGTGGTTGTCGGTCAACGCGTCCGCAAGGGCGAGGTCATCGCCCGCACCGGCAACACTGGCCGCACCACCGGCCCCCATCTGCACATGGAACTGCTGCGCAGCGGCACGCGCGTCGATCCGCAGGCCTGGCTGCAGTAACCCGCTGACGCGCCCGCCGCGCGTTGCCACCCGAAGCGAAGTGACTCGATGCCCGGCCGCGGGAGGCTCCGCTGCTGCCCGCCGCTTCGCCATCAGAAAGGAATCCAACGAGAATGCAAGGCTCTTCCACGCAGCGACCGCCACGCCGCCTGCAAGCCAGCACCCGCCTGGCCATCGGCTGCCTGCTCTGGCCCGCCGCCACCGCTGCTGCGCAGACCGCACCATCGGCGCCGGCCACCACCGAACTGGAGGCCGTGCAGGTGCAGACGCAGCGCTATGACGCGCGGCGTGATGATTTGGCCAGCCGCATCGTCGTCGATCACGAAACCCTGAGGCGCCACGGTGATACCGATCTGCTGGAGGCGCTCAAGCGCCTGCCCGGCCTGAGCGTCTCCAGCGGCGCACCGGGACGCCCGGGCGCGGTATCGCTGCGCGGGCTGGGCAGCGGCTACACCCAGATACTGCTGGATGGGCAGCGCGCCCCCGCCGGGTTCAGCCTCGATTCGCTGGCCACCGATCAGATCGAACGCATCGAGATCCTGCGTGCGCCCACCGTCGATCACGGAACAGGCGCCATCGCCGGCACCCTCAACATCGTAACCCGCGCCACCGCACCCAAGGACAGCCAACGCCTGACCCTGTCCTGGGCCGGGAGCCAGTCACGCAGCACGCCCACGGCCAGCTGGCGGCAGACGCACCAAGGCGCGCGGGTCGACCATGCACTTACGGCAACCGCCACCGGACGCGCGTTCCTGGTGGAAGAGCACGGCAGCGAACAGGCCTGGGATGCCGATGGGCAGCCACTGCTGCTGCGGCACAGCCAGCTGCGCGCCACCGGTCGCCGCGACAACGTTTCGCTGTCACCCTCGATGACCCTCAATGCCACGGCGGACGATACGGTTTCGCTGCAGGCACTGCTGGATGCGTCCGACTTCCGTCGCGACATGGTGATCGACTGGGACACCCAGCGTGGACCCGCCCTGCGCACGCCGCACTACCGCCAGCGCACGCGCCTGCGCCTGGACCAAGGGCAGGCCAGCGCGGAATGGACCCGCCAGCTGCAGCGCGGCGGCACCCTCACGGTGCGCGGCGCCGTGGACGGCAACCGCGAAAACTATCGCTTCCGCGAGCAGGGCCAGGCACAGGATGGGCAGGACAACCTGATCGATCACACCGATGCGCGACTGCATGTCCTGGGCAGCAGCAGCCGCGCGCAATGGACCCTGCCTGCGCGCGGCCGCCATACCCTGCAGGTCGGCGCCGAAGGCAGCCTGGACGACCGTCGCGAATCGCGCCTGCAGCAGCTGCAGGGCTTCGATGGCGCAGCCGGTTCAACGAGCGATCTCTCCTTCAATGCACGCCTGCAGCGTGTTGCGGTATACGCGCAGGATGAGTTCGCCCTGGGCGAGCACAGCGCCTTCTACCTCGGCGGCCGCTGGGAGCGGCTGCAGACCACCAGCGAAGGGCGTGACTTTGCCCCCGTGCGCAATCGCGCCAGCGTGTTCACCCCGGTGCTGCAGGGGCTGTGGAAGCGGGCCAAGGGCAAGGACCAGCTGCGCGTCTCCCTCAGCCGCACCTTCCGCGCGCCGGAGCTGCGTCTGCTGGTGCCACGGCCCTACACCTCCACCAACAACCGCGCACTGAACCCGGACGAGATCGGCAACCCGGCACTGCGCCCGGAACTGGCCTGGGGCCTGGACACTGCCTGGGAGCTGCACGGCCGCGAAGGCACACAAGGCAGCATCGGCGGCTACCTGCGCCGCATCGATTCACCCATCCGCACCGAAACCCTGCTGCGTGATGGGCGCTGGGTCGCCACCCCGGTCAACGGCAGCCGCGCCATTGCCTGGGGTATCGAACTCGACGGACAGATGCCATTGGCCCGCGTGCTGCCCGATGCACCTGAAATCGAACTGCGCGGCAACGCCACCTGGAACCAGTCACGGGTGCGCGGTGTCCCCGGGCCCGACAACCGCATCCAGGACCAGGTGCCGTTCACTGCCAGCGCGGCCATGGACTACCGGATCACCCCGCGCTGGAGCAGCGGTCTGGCATTTACCTACCGCAGCGGCGGGCGCATCCGCTACAGTCTGGGCGAAATCGACATCGCCGCTTACCGGCGCGAGCTTGAGGCGTGGGTGCAGTACAGCACCCACGGGCGTGGCAAGCTACGGCTGACCGGCAGCACCCTGCTCGGCCGGGACAGCGAGAGCGGCCAATGGCGCTTCGACGATGGCGGCACCCAGGTGGTTCGCAGCGCGCGGCAGTCGGTCCCCAGCATACGGCTGCAGTGGGAGCTGCCGCTGTAACGCGGGCCGCTGTGCTGACGGGTAACGCGCTGCCGCGAATGCCTTGGCGATGCGGTGGAGGGACACTGCGAAACACCGATGCGTGTCGCAATTTGCACGCATAGTGGGGGCCCTGCGGCGGCATGCGTTCGAGCGGCGCAGCAGCAATGCAAGAATTGCGAAAGCGACGCGATCTGCAGGCAGTCGGCTGCCCCTCGCTCTTCTGTAGAGCCGAGCCATGCTCGGCTGCCTTTCGCGAAGAACAATCAAGCAGCTTGGACACCGGCGGACGTTCCGGGCACACTTGCCCACGACACCCCCGCACACGATCGATCTCATGGACGGACGCGGCCCCGTCGAACAGAAGCCAACGAATCTACAGCCACCCCGGGCGCTCGGCAGGATTGGCAACGCGGTGGCATTGATCGTCGCTGGCTGCGCCGCACTGATGGGCTTGTGCATGGTCGCCATCGCGGTCTTCGGGCAGATGGGCCTGGGCCGAACCGGCGCGGGCGTCACGGGTGCTGGCCTCCTTCTGGTTTCAGCGCCCCTGATCGCGCTGCCGTTCTCACGGTCGCTGGCAAAGAGGCTGCTCCTGCTTGTACTGGTTGCGCTGGCCGCGTTTGCCGGCTGGCTGTGCTTCTGGCCACAGGCCGCGGCAAAGCCCTCGCCCACGGCGCAGGCGGCGGTCATTGTTTTTGCAGCACTGTTGGCCTTCCGTGTGTATCTGGCCCGGCGCAGGCGGGCCGTCGACACCCACGCGGGGTGAGTGTCGCCGGGCTGCTGCCTGAACTGTTCGACATGCTGCCTGCGGTGAACCGACCGCAGTGCGCGCTTACCCGCATGCTAGATTGGCGCCGTGCCACGAGTCACATGAGGATCGTATGCCATGGATGACCGCACCACACGCCCGTTGATGCGCGCGCGCTTCACCCTGCTTCTCTGTGCAGGCCTGCTGGCCGCCGGCCATGCCGGTGCGCAGTCAACCGCGCATGCGGAGGACGTCAAGGCCATCGAACAGGTGCTGGAAACCTTCCGCACCGCGCTGGTCAACAAGGACAAGCCCACCTACATGAGCCTGTTCTTCTCGGACAAGCCCGAGGACATCGGCTGGCAGTTCGTTTCCGAGGACGTGCGCCTGCAGGACATCCGCAGGACCAAGCCCGACGCGATCAAGGCGCGGCAGATTCCCTCGAACAATTTCATCTCGCTCATCGACAACGCGGTGGCCTCGTCCACGTCGAAGGAAGAGGTCTTCTCCAACCCCAGGATCGAAACCGATGGCGACGCCGCCTCGCTGACCTTCGACTACACGTTCCTCTCCGATGGCGTGAAGCAGAACTGGGGCAAGGAGATGTGGCAGCTGATCCGCACCGAACAGGGCTGGAAGATCTTCTCGGTGATCTATTCGGTGCGTGACGAGCGCAGCCCGGCCGCCAAGTGATCTGTAGAGCCGAGCCATGCTCGGCTGCGGTCTGCGCGAACCAGTCGAGCATGGCTCGACTCTACAAAAACAATGCAGCCGAGCATGGCTCGGCTCTACAAAAGCGGAGCCGTCGAGCATGGCCCGACGTTACCGGCGCGAGCCTTCCAACTGCGTGGTCAACAACCGGGTCAGGTTCCGCCGCGCGAAATACCCCTGCAGCTGCGCGGCCTTGATGGTCCGTGCCTTCAGCTTCGGCGCGCCATCGTCCCCGTATTCAATGCGGTAGCAGCGCGATGCGCCGCAGAGCTCGGCCTGGCTGGCGGTGACGATCACCACGGTGATCTCCAGGCTGGTGAAGGCGTTGCCGGTCTTGATATCCGGGTTCTCGGTACTGGCGCGGTCGATGAGGGTGCGGAACCGGCCCAGGTCGCGCTCGCCGCCGCTGCTGAGCGGGCCGACATTGGTGGCACGGCGGATGTCGTCGTCCTCGCTGGGCGTGGCCTTGCTCCAGTGCTCGGTGCGCTCGGGGATGACCGCACGTACGACCGTGCCGTCGGGCTCGATGAGGTCGATCACCACGTCCAGCAGATACACCGGCTCCAGGCCGAGGTTGGTCACGAAACAGTGCGCGTCCAGGTTGCGCCCGGCACCCGAGGTGATGAGGATCGAGGGCCGCTGCTGGCGGCGGTAGCTGCGCAGGAAGAAATTGAGGTAGACCACCCAGATCAGGGCGGTCACGCAGGTCATCACCGCAGTCAGCAGCGGTGCGAAATGGAGCAGGTTCTGCAGCATCCTCGGTGGAACTCATGGGCATGGGGTGGCCCATGGTCGCGGTTGCGGTGCTTGTGGGTTGTGAAGTGGTCGGCGTCCACGTGTCGCGCGGCCATCCACGCGTGGCGTGGATCTACCGGCGTGCCCCTCGTTGCGCGGGCATCCACGCATGGCGTGGATCTACAAACGCGTGGTCAGCCTTCGACGATCACCACGCTGGCGATGCAGTGCCCTTCGCGCCTGGCCTTGGCCTGCTGGTATTCCGGCGAGGCATGGCAGGCCTGCGCAGTTTCCAGATCGGCAAACTCAATCACCACGTGGCGGTCAGGCAGGTCGCCTTCCAGCACCACCGAACGGCCACCACGGGCCAGGAACTTCGCGCCGTACTTCGCAAAGGCGGCAGGCGCCAGCGCGGTGTAGCCGCTGTACTTCTCCGCATCCAGCACCTGCACGTGGGCGATCCAATAGGCGGCCATCACTTCTGCTCCTGTTCGAGCAAGGCATGGGCAATCGCCTCGGCCTCGCCAATGTGTTCGGCCACGCGCTGTCGCGCCAGCGCTTCGTCGCGCTGCACGCAGATGGCATCGCAGATGGCCTTGATGCGTTCAAAACCGGTCTTTTCGCGGTCCACGTGGGTCAGGGTCATCGCGCGCAGGCGGCTGATGCGGCCGTTGAGGCGCTGCACGATCTCCCAGGCGATGTGGTTGTTGCCGGCACGGAAAATGGTTTCGTACAGGGTGGACGAGGCTTCCAGCACCGGTGCGATGTCCGGCGTGCCATACGACGTGCGCAGGGTTTCCAGTGCCTGCTGGATCTGCGCAGCGGTCTCGTCGGTGAGGTTGCGCACGCAGTCGGCCACCGCGCTCTGTTCCAGCACGAGGCGGATGCGGTAGACCTGGCTGGCCACGTCCCAGTTCAGCACGGCCACGATCGGGCCCTTTTGCGGCAGCACTTCCACCAGGCCTTCGGCCTGCAGGTAGCGGATCACTTCACGCACCACCGTGCGGCTGACCCCCAGCTGCTCGCACAGGGTGCGTTCGACCAGGCGCGCACCGGACGGGAAGTAGCCGGTGATGATCGCGTTGCGCAGCTTTTCCAGGCACTTCTCGCGAAGGGTGACCGGCGAGTGGTCGATTCTCAGGTTCATCGTGTTTCGCAATCCCTTTAGGTGGCAGCCACGCCATGGCGGGCGCGCTGCCGGTAGTTCGTGTACGTCCACGCTATTCAACCACGGATCATGAATAGCGCACCCCGGCAGCCCGCTCCAACCCGACCTCACCACCCCCGTCTGCGACTTTCGTCGCGGGCGAAAAATGAATGCGCATAGACATATTGCAGGGCGTTTTTGGAGGGTGTACTGTCGCTGCCAATGGTATACCAACATACCGTACACCAACATTGTGACCGCCAGCGGCGGCGAGGAAGGACCAGATGAGCCTGATACGAAAGACCGTTCTCCACGTGGAGACCGTGCATGTGGACGGGGGCCGTGACGCGGCCAGGCCGCTGAAGATGGTGGCCGCCGCCGCCGTGATCCGTAACCCGTGGGCCGGTCGTGGCTACGTCGAGGACCTGTCGCCGGAGATCCGGGCACTGGGCCCGCAGCTGAGCCAGCACCTGACCGACCTGATCCTGGGTGAGGTCGGCTCCGGCGATGCGGTGGAGGCCTTCGGCAAGAGCGCGGTGGTCGGCCTGGACGGTGAGCTGGAACACGCCTCGGCGCTGATCCACACCCTGCACTTCGGCAACATCTACCGCAACGCGGTGCGCGCCAAGTCCTACCTGGCCTTCACCAATACCCGCGGCCCGGCCAATGCGCCGATCGTGCTGCCGATGATGGACAAGAACGACGAAGGCCGCCGTTCGCACTACCTGACCGTGCAGTTCGCCATCGCCGATGCCCCGGCCGCCGACGAACTGGTGGTCGTGCTGGGCGCGGCCACCGCCGGCCGCCCGCACCACCGCATCGGTGACCGCTACCAGGACCTGAAAGAGCTCGGCCATGACGTCTCGAACCCTGCCGCTGTCAAGTAACCAACAGGCGCACTGCCTGGACCAGGGTGCGGGAGAGCCCCTGGTCCTGATCCACGGTGTCGGCATGCAGGCCGCCGCCTGGGGTCCGCAGATCGCCGCCTTCGCCCAGCAGTACCGGGTCATCGCGGTGGACATGCCGGGCCACGGCCAGAGCACGCGCCTGCCGGGCGAACCCGCGCTGACCGACTACGTGGCGTGGATGGTGGAGTTCATCAGCGCCCTGCAGCTGGGCCCGGTCAACCTGGCCGGGCACTCGATGGGCGCCCTGATCGCCGCCGGCGTGGCCATCGAGCGGCCGGACCTGGTGCGCCGCCTGGCGGTCATCAATGGTGTGCACCTGCGTACCGATGCCGCCCGCCATGCGGTGGTGACCCGTTCGGATGAACTGGCCACTGGCCGGATCGACGTGGAAACCCCGTTGCAGCGCTGGTTTGACGAGGGCACCACGCAAGCCTCGCTGGTGGAGGATGTGCGCTCGTGGCTGGAGAACGTGGATATGCAGGGCTATGCCGATGCCTACCGCGCCTTCGCCCGCGGCGATCAGACCTACGCGGAGCGCTGGTCGGAAGTGGACTGCCCTGCCCTGGCGCTGACCGGCGCCGAGGATGCCAATTCGACGCCGGCCATGGCCCTGTCGATGGCAGCGCTGGCCCGCAACGGCAAGGCCGTGGTCATCCCGCACGAACGCCACATGGTCAACCTGACCGCCCCCGCCAAGGTCAACGCGGCGCTGGCGGAATGGCTGGGCACCGCAACGAACTAGCTGCACTCATTCCAGGCCATCGGTTGGAGGGAACATATGGCTATCGATCCAAAAGAGCTGAGGGAAGCCTTCGGCTCGTTCATGACCGGCGTCACCATCGTGACGTCCACCACCGCAGACGGTGAACCGATTGGTTTCACCGCGAACTCGTTCGCTTCGGTGTCGCTCGATCCGCCGCTGTTGCTGGTCAGCATCGCCAACGCATCGGGCAACTACGACAACTTCGTGGGCGCCAAGCGCTTTGCCATCAACATTCTGTCCGAGGCACAGACCGACGCATCGAATACCTTTGCCCGGCGCAATCCGGATCGGTTTGCCGCGGTGTCCTGGACCAACAGCGCTCTCGGAAGCCCGATCCTGGACGAGGTCAGTGCGTGGTTCGACTGCACCATGCACACGGTGGTGGAGGCGGGTGACCATGCCGTCCTGATCGGGCAGGTGGAGCACTTCCATACGGCCGGCCTGCCCGGGCTGGGCTACTACCGTGGTGGCTACTTCACCCCCGCCAAGGTGGCCACCGAGGTCATGACCGATACCAAGGGTCTGATCAGCGCGATCATCGCCCACGACGACAGCCTGCTGCTGGTGCCAGCGCCGGAAGGCGGCTGGGCCCTGCCCACCGTCGAGATCGGCAACGAGGGTGCGGACAATGCATTGGAGCGCATCTTTGCCCGGCATCAGCCCGGTGCGTCGCCGAGCTTCGTGTACTCCGTCTATACGGACACCGACACACACCGGCAGTTCGTCACGTTCCTGTGCAGCACCCCCGAGGCGAGCGCACGCGATGGGCAGTACGTGGCGCTGGCCGACGTGCCTGCGCTGGACATCGCCGATGCAGCGGTCAAGAGCATGCTGCAGCGTTACTGCCGCGAGAGCGCGCTGAAGACCTACGGCACCTATTACGGCAACCACACCTGCGGTGTGGTCAAAGAACTGATTGCAAGGGAGAGTTGAAATGCGGTTTTCTTTGTTCATCCATATGGAACGCGTCTCGGACCAGCAGTCGCAGAAGCAGCTGTACGACGAGATGATCGAGCTGTGCCAGATCGCCGATGAGGGTGGCATGCATGCCATCTGGACCGGCGAGCACCACGGCATGAACTTCACCATCGCGCCGAACCCGCTGCTCAACCTCGCCGACATCGCCAACAAGACCAAGAACGTGCGCCTGGGCACCGGCACCGTGGTGGCCCCGTTCTGGCACCCGATCAAGCTGGCCGGCGAAGCGGCGATGACCGACATCATCTCCAACGGCCGCCTCGACCTGGGCATCGCCCGCGGCGCCTATTCGTTCGAATACGAGCGCATGGTGCCGGGCATGGACGCCTGGGGCGCCGGCCAGCGCATGCGTGAGCTGATTCCGGCCATCAAGGGCCTGTGGAAGGGCGACTACGCCCACGATGGCGAATTCTGGTCCTTCCCCAGCACCACCTCGGCACCGTTGCCGCTGCAGCAGCCGCACCCGCCGATCTGGGTGGCCGCGCGCGATCCCAACAGCCACGAATTCGCCGTGCAGAACGGCTGCAACGTGCAGGTGACCCCGCTGCATTTCGGCGATGACGAAGTGCAGAAGCTGATCGGCCACTTCAACGCGGCCTGCGAGAAGTTCAGCGAGGTGCCGCGTCCGAAGATCATGCTGCTGCGCCACACCTACGTGGCCGACTCGGAAGCCGACGCACAGGTCGCCGCCGACGAGATCAACGTGTTCTACAACTACTTCGGCGCATGGTTCAAGAACGAGCGCCCGATCAGCCAGGGCCTGATCGCCAAGCTGAGCGATGAGGAGATTGCCGCCCACCCGATGTATTCGGCACAGGCGATGCGCAGCAACAACGTGATCGGTCCGGCCGAGGAAGTCATCGCCCGCCTGAAGGCCTACGAGGCCATGGGCTTTGACGAGTACTCGTTCTGGATCGACACCGGCATGTCCTTCGAGCGCAAGAAGGCCTCGCTGTTGCGTATGATCAACGACGTCATGCCCGCCTTCGCCCAGGAATGACCATGGACAGCCCGTTCGAGCTCTACATCGACGGCCGTTTCGAAGCCGGTGCCGGTACGTTTGACAGCATCGACCCGGCCACCGGCACGCCCTGGGCGACCATGCCCGAGGCGCGCCGCGAGCAGGTGGAACGTGCGGTCGACGCTGCCGACCGTGCCCTGCACGATCCGGCCTGGGCCACGCTGACTGCTTCCCAGCGCGGCAAGCTGCTGTACCGGCTGGCCGACCTGCTGGAGCAGGCGGCGCCGGAACTGGCCGCCATCGAGACCCGCGACACCGGCAAGATCATCCGCGAAACCCGCGGCCAGATCGCCTATATCGCCGAGTACTACCGCTATTACGCCGGCATCGCCGACAAGATCGAAGGCAGCTTCGTGCCGGTGGACAAGCCGGACATGCAGGTCTGGATCAGCCGCGAGCCGATCGGCGTGGTCGCCGCCATCGTGCCCTGGAACAGCCAGCTGTTCCTGTCGGCGGTGAAGCTGGGCCCGGCCCTGGCGGCCGGCTGCACCGTGGTGCTGAAGGCGTCCGAGGAAGCGCCCGGCCCGCTGCTGGCGTTTGCCCGGCTGCTGCACCAGGCCGGCTTCCCGCCGGGCGTGGTCAACGTCATCACCGGCTTCGGCCCCGAGTGTGGCGCCGTGCTGAGCAGCCATCCGAAGGTCGCCCAGGTGGCCTTCACCGGTGGCCCGGCCACGGCGCGCCACATCGTGGCCAACACCACCGGGAATCTGGCCCGCGTCTCGCTGGAGCTGGGTGGCAAATCGCCGTTCATCGTGTTCGACGATGCCGACCTCGACAGCGCGGTGAACGCGCAGCTGGCCGCGATCTTCGCTGCCAGCGGACAGAGCTGCGTGGCCGGTTCGCGGCTGCTGGTGCAGGCCGGCATCAAGGATGCGTTCCTGGCCCGGCTGCTGGAAAAGGTGGCGGCCATCCGCATCGGCCCGCCCGATGATGCGGCCACCGAGTTCGGCCCGCTGTGCACCGAGCGCCAGCGCCAGAACATCGAAGCGGTGCTGGCCGCGTCCGTCGCCCAGGGCGCCCGCGTGCTCTGCGGTGGTACCCGCAGCGAGCGCGCCGGCATCTACTTCCCGCCCACCATCGTCGACTGCAGCGCTTCGCCGCAGGCGGACAGCATCACCACCGAACTGTTCGGCCCGGTGCTGTCGGTGGATGTGTTCGACGATGAGGCGCAGGCGATCCACAAGGCCAACAGCACCGCGTTCGGTCTGGCCGCCGGCATCTTCACCCGCAACCTGACGCGCGCGCACCGGCTGAGCCGGGCGATCCGTTCGGGCGTGGTCTGGATCAACACCTATCGCGCGATTTCACCGCTGGCTCCGTTCGGTGGATTCGGTCTTTCGGGCCATGGACGGGAAGGCGGCGCCGCGGCCGCCTTGGAATACACCACGACCAAGACGGTGTGGCTGCGTACGTCCGATGTCCCCATGGATGACCCGTTCGTGATGCGCTAGGCCCCGCGCCCCCCTGCACAGCCGGGCGCGCGCGACCGATCCCGACGCACGCCTGCCGGGCGACCGGCTGGCTCAGGAAATCCGCCCATGAGCAATGCAAACAAGCAGGATGGCGCTTTCTCCATCGAGGGCCACTCCATCGGTTACATCCCCGAACAGGAGCGCCACGGCAACCCCCGTGACCTTTTCACGCTGTGGTTCTGTACCAACATCGCCCCGCTGGCGGTGATCACCGGCGCGATGTCGGTGCTGACGTTCAAGCTGGATATCGTCAGTGCGCTGCTGGCCATCGTCACCGGCCACATGTTCGGCGCGGCCATCCTCGCCCTTGCCTCGGCGCAGGGCCCGCTGGCCGGCATTCCGCAGATGATCCAGAGCCGCGCCCAGTTCGGCCGCTTCGGTTCGCTGCTGGTGGTCGGCTTCACCACGCTGATCTACCTGGGCTACTTCATCTCCAACATCATCCTGTCCGGCAAGACCCTGCACACGGTCATTCCGGCGGTGCCGCTGCCGCTGGCCACCATCATCGGCGCCGCGCTGGCCACGGCCATCGGCATCATCGGCTACAACTTCATCCACGGCTTCAACCGCATCGGCATCTGGTTCATGGGCGGTGCGCTGGCCATCGGCCTGGCCATCATGCTGCCCCGCCTGGGCGCCGATGCCTTCAGCCATGGCAGCTTCTCGCCGGCCGGCTGGTTCTCGATGTTCGGCATCTGCTCGGTCTGGCAGATCAGTTTCTCGCCGTACACCTCGGATTATTCGCGCGCCCTGCCGCGCAGCGTGGGCGTGTTCCGCCCCTTCATCTACACCTACCTGGGCTCCGCGCTGGGTCCGATCCTGGCCTTCACCTTCGGCATGCTGGCGGTGAGCGGTGGCGGGCAGACCGATGCGATGGAAGCGGTGCGCCTGCACACCGGCTGGTTCGGCTACGTGCTGATGGTGCTGTTCCTGGTCAACATCATCGGCCACAACGCGATGAACCTGTACGGCGCGGTGCTGTCCTGCGTGACCTCGCTGCAGACCTTCTCGCCGTCGTGGACGCCGGCGCGGCTGGCCCGCATCACCCTGTCCTGCGCATTGCTCGTCGCCTCCACGCTATGCGCGCTGTGGGCCTCGGCCAACTTCATCGAGATCTTCATCAACGCGGTATTCGCGCTGCTGTTCATCCTCGCGCCGTGGGTGTCGATCAACCTGCTGGACTTCTACGTGGTCAACGGCGGGCGCTATGACATCGCCTCGATCTTCGCCCGCGATGGCGGCCGCTACGGCCTGTTCAACGGCCGCGCCCTGCTGGCCTACGCGCTGGGTGCCATTGCCCAGGTGCCGTTCATCAGCAACGCATTCTTCCAGGGTTCGTGGGCGCAGCTGTTCGGTGGCGTCGATGTGTCCTGGGTGATCGGCCTGCTGGTCAGCGCCCTCGCCTACTACCTGCTGGCCGTGCGTGCGCCCCAGGGCGCCAGCGTCGCGGCCACCTGATTCCCTCCCGGCGCGGGGCCCCCCGGGCCCCGCCCCCCCCCCCCCCCCGGGGATGGAA
>NZ_JACVTV010000101.1:0-17034 GCF_016624625.1 Stenotrophomonas sp. S41
GCCATGGATGGCGCCATCGAGCCCCCATGGACGGGTTTACGGCGTGTCCTGCCCACCCACACCGCCGCGCCATCCCACGGAATGCAGGCTTTTGCCGTTGACGTTGACGTTGCCTCGGCGGGTGCAGGGCGCAGCCCTGCCAAGCAATCATCAGAATTTGAACAGCACCGTCGCCGCATGCAGCAGCACCCCGATCAACCCACCCACCAGCGTGCCGTTGAACCGGATGAACTGCAGGTCGCGGCCCACGCTCAGTTCCAGCTGCTCGACCAGGTGCCGCTCGTCCCAGCCCTTCACCGTCTGCGCGATGTGCGTGGTCACCCCCTCGCGCAGGCGCTCGGTCAACCGCTGCGCACCCTCCAGCAGATGCTGGTTGAGCGCATCGCGCAGCGCCGGATCGGCCTGCAGCGTCGCACCCAGCGATGCCAGGCTGCGCTGCAGGTGACCGACCAGCGCCGAATCCTCGCGCTGCAGGTCCGCGCGCAGGCTGGCGTGGATGCGCGCCCACAGCCCCTGCACATACTCCTGCAGGGCCGGGTGGTCGATCATTTCCTGCTTCAGCTGTTCGATGCGCTCGGCCAGCGCCGGGTCTTCGCGCAGGCGCTGCACGTAGTTGCCCAGCCAGGTCTCGTAATCCTGCCGCAACGGATGCTGCGGCTCGGCCAGGACCTGCTGCAGCTCCTCCAGCACCGCACGCGCCAGGCGCTCGGCCAGGCTGTCACCGATCTCGTCGATCGGCTTGATCCAGTTCACCGTGTTCGACAGCGTCGGCCACTCGCGCTGGATGTAGCGCACGATCAGCT
This sequence comes from Stenotrophomonas sp. S41, assembly GCF_016624625.1. Classification (NCBI taxonomy): domain Bacteria; kingdom Pseudomonadati; phylum Pseudomonadota; class Gammaproteobacteria; order Lysobacterales; family Lysobacteraceae; genus Stenotrophomonas; species Stenotrophomonas sp. S41. The sequence continues at coordinate 804 of NZ_JACVTV010000101.1, forward strand.
GCGAGGCGCGCTCCTTCACTTCCGGCTGCTCCAGCCAGCGGCCGAGCCGCTGCAGGCCCTCGTCCAGCACGCGCTGGTGACGGCCATCGGCGGTCAGCAGGGCCAGCAGTTCGCCGGCGGTGGACGCCGCGTTCCACTGCCGCAGCTGTTGCACGACGAAGCTGTGCAGCTGTCGGCGTACGGCGCCTTCGTCGAAGAAATCCAGGGCCTGCAGCGCCCAGCCGCGGGCCATGTCGGCCAGCATCCGCGAGCGCGCCGGATCGGCCAGCCAGCTGCCAAGGCGGCTGGCGGGGTCGAATACCTGCAGCTTGGCCAGCAGCACGCCCGGTTCCAGGAACTGGTCGCGCACGAACAGGGCCAGGCTGTCGCCGATGCGTTCCTTGCTGCGCGGGATGATCGCGGTGTGCGGAATGGGCAGGCCCATCGGCCGCCGGAACAGCGCTACCACCGCGAACCAGTCGGCAAGGGCGCCCACCGCGGCGGCTTCGCAGAAGGCCGACACCCAGGCCCAGGCACCACGCTCGCCCTGCCAGTGGCTGACCGCGAACCCGGCCAGCATCAACAGCAGCAGGCCCAGAGCGATGGCTTTCAGGCGTCGCAGCTGCGCGCGACGCGGATCGATGGCAGACGTCATGGGGGGAGTCTACCTGCCGCACGGTGACGCTGATCTGTAGAGCCGAGCCCACGCTCGGCTGCGGTGCACCGGGGCAAAGGCAGCCGAGCGTGGGCTCGGCTCTACAGCCGCGCGTTTTCCCATCGGTAGCGCCGGGCCATGCCCGGCGGCGTGCTTACAGCGCCTCGAGCTGCCTGCGCAGCGCGGCCAGCTGCGCGCGCAGGGTGTCGTTCTCGCGGGTCAGGGCGACCACGCGGCGACGCAGCGCCGGGGCGTCCTCGCCCAGCTGCTCCAGTGCGGACAGCACTTCGGCATCGCGGCTGGCGACCTCATCCTCGCTCGGCTCCTCGAAATCCATCTCGGCCGCTTCAGGCTTCGGTGCGCGCGGCTTGCGCTTGGATTCGCGCACGCGCTTGGCTGCCTGCTTCAGCTCGTCCTTGCCACCGGCGGCGGCCGCGCGCTGCTCCTCTTCCGGCAGGTCGGCCACGGCCGCAGCCGCGCTGATCGAGATCACGCCGGCCTTCACCGCTTCCACCACCTCGGCCGCGGCCTGGGCGTGGATGCGCTCGATCATGCCGACCTGGCTGGTGCTCAGCTTGGCTTCGCGGGCCAGTTCGGCACGGCTGACCTTCGGTGCGGGCTCCCACGGCGGGCTGTCTTCGCCTGCGTCGTCGGCCGGTTCGGCGGTGCCGTCGCTCTCGCGCTGCAGCTGCGCCTGTTCCACCTGCTTGCGGGCGGACAGGATGTCGCGCTTGCGCAGGGCCAGCACGCCGCGCTGGAAGTCGGACACGCTGCGGCGGCCCAGGTGCTGCTCGATCATCCACAGGTGCACGTCTTCCATGCTCTGGAAGCGGGTGTTCTGCACGGTGTTGAACGGCAGGCCGTGCTTCTGGCAGATGCCGAAGCGGTTGTGGCCGTCTACCAGCACATCACCCCACAGCACCAGCGCGTCGCGGCAGCCCTCGGCCAGGATGCTGCGCTCCAGCGCGTCATGTTCGTCCGCGGTCAGCGGGTCGATGTAGGCCTTCAGTTCTTCTTTGACGACGATGTCCATGGGCACGGCAACAGTCAGGAGCGGAACCGACCATTGTACCCGCTCGCCGGCGCCGGCCCGGGCTCAGGCGGTGGCCCGGATCATCTCGCCCAGGGTGCCGGTGATCTGGTCGATCTGCGCCTTGTCCACGATCAGCGGCGGCGACAGGGCGATGATGTCGCCGGTGCAGCGCACCAGCAGCCGGCCATCGTGGAAGCAGCGCCGGTAGACCTCGTAGCCGCGGGCGCCGGCGGCATCGCGGCGTGGCGCCAGCTCGACCGCGCCGACCAGGCCGAAGTTGCGGATGTCCACCACGTTCGGCAGGCCCTGCAGGGCATGCAGACGTTCCTGCCAGTATTCGCCCAGCTCGATGGCGCGCTCGAACAGGCGCTCCTCGGCGTGGATGTCCAGGGTGGCGAGGGCGGCCGCGCAGGCCAGTGGGTGGCCCGAATAGGTATAGCCATGGAACAGCTCGATGGCCTGCGCCGGGCCCTGCATGAAACTGGCATGCACCGCCTCGCCCACCAGCACGCCGCCCAGCGGCACCGCACCGTTGCTGACGCCCTTGGCGAAGGTCAGCAGGTCCGGGGTGACCCCGAAGCGCTGTGCGGCGAAGGGCATGCCGACCCGGCCGAAGCCGGTGATGACCTCGTCGAACACCAGCAGGATGCCGTGCTGGTCGCAGATCTCGCGCAGCCGCTGCAGGTAGCCGGGGGAGGGCAGGATCACCCCCGCCGAGCCCGCCACGGGCTCGACGAACACGGCGGCGATCGTGGACGCATCGTGCAGCGCGATCAGGCGTTCCAGATCGTCGGCCAGTTCGGCGCCGTGGCGCGGCAGTCCCTTGCTGAACGCGTTGCGCTCCAGGTCCAGGGTGTGGCGCAGATAGTCGACGCCGCCCAGCTGCAGGCCGAACTGCCGGCGGTTGTTGGGCAGGCCGCCGAGGGCCATGCCGCCGAAGCCGACCCCGTGGTAGGCCTTTTCGCGGCTGATGAAGCGGGTGCGCTGGCCCTCGCCACGCAGGCGATGGTGGGCCAGCACGATCTTCATCGCGGTATCCACGGCCTCCGAGCCGGAGCTGGTGAAGAACACATGGTTGAGCCCGGCCGGTGCCAGCGCGGCCAGCCGCTGGGCCAGGGCGAAGGCCGGTGGCGATCCCATCTGGAAGGCCGGCGAGTAATCGAGCGTGGCCGCCTGTTCGGCGATGGCCTGGACGATGCGCGGCCGCGCGTGGCCGGCGTTGCAGCACCACAGGCCGGCGGCGCCGTCGAGGATGCTGCGCCCGTCGATGTCCTCGTAGTGCATGCCCTCGGCACGCACCAGCATGCGCGGCGCACCCTTGAACTGGCGGTTGGCGGTGAACGGCATCCAGTACGCATCCAGCGATTCGGGGCGCTGGGTGGCCAGTGCGTGCGGGTCGATCGCGGGGTTCTTCATGCCGCCTCCGTCGGTTCCGATGCACCGACTGTAGCGCAGCCCGGTCATCGCGGCGGTAGCGGCGGCGGCAGAACAGGCGCATCACGGCCACGGCGGTATAAACGAGGCATTCGCTGCCTGGAGCCGGACATGGCTGACTTCCCCGACCGCAACCACTGGCAGGCTCTGGCCAGCCAGCTGGCCATTCCCGCACAGGCCTTCATCGATGGCCGCTACGTGGACGCGGCCAGCGGCGCCCGTTTCGACTGCATCAGCCCGATCGATGGCCGCGTGCTGGGCCAGGTGGCCGACTGCGATGCGCAGGACGTGGAGCGTGCGGTGGCAGGCGCGCGGCGCGCGTTCGAGGCCGGCCACTGGTCGCAGGCCAGCCCGGCGCACCGCAAGCGCGTGCTGCTGGCGTTGGCCGCGCTGGTGGAAAAACATGCCGACGAACTGGCCCTGCTGGAAACCCTGGACATGGGCAAGCCGGTGCGCGATGCGCGTCGCGTCGACCTGCCCGGCGTGGTGCGCTGCCTGAGCTGGACGGCCGAAGCGGTGGACAAGCTGTACGGCGATATCGCGCCGACCGGCCCGCACGAACTGGGCCTGGTCAGCCGCGAGCCGGCTGGCGTGGTGGCGGCGATCGTGCCGTGGAATTTTCCGCTGCTGATGGCCTGCTGGAAGATCGCGCCGGCGCTGGCGATGGGCAATTCGGTGGTGCTCAAGCCCTCGGAGCGCTCGCCGCTGAGTGCACTGCGGTTGGCCGCACTCGCTGCCGAAGCCGGGCTGCCCGATGGCGTGCTGAACGTGCTGCCCGGGCAGGGCATGTACGTGGGTGAACCGCTGGCGCTGCACATGGATGTGGACGTGCTGGCGTTCACCGGATCGACCGCCACCGGCGCGAAGCTGCTGCAGTACGCCGGCCGTTCCAACATGAAGCGGGTGTGGCTGGAGTGCGGTGGCAAGAGCCCGCACCTGGTGTTCGCCGATGCGCCGGATCTGGATGCGGCGGCCAAGGGCGTGGCGCGGGGCATTTTCTTCAACCAGGGCGAGGTGTGTACGGCGGGCTCGCGGCTGCTGGTGGAACGTTCGATCCGTGACGATTTCGTGCACCAGGTGGTGGCGTATGGGCGGCGCATGCAGCCGCGCCATCCGCTGGAGGCCGATGCGCCGATGGGTGCGCTGGTCGATGCCGCGCACGTGGACAAGGTACTGGCCGACATCGCGCGCGCCGAGGGCGACGGTGCGCGCCTGCTGCTGGGCGGGCAGCGCGCCGAGGTGGAAGCGGGCGGCTGCTACGTGCAGCCCACCGTGTTCGACCAGGTGCGGCCGGAGCAGGCACTGGCGCGCGAGGAAGTGTTCGGGCCGGTGCTGGCGGTGCTGGCCTTTGATGGTGAAGCAGAGGCCGTGCGGCTGGCCAACGACAGCCGCTATGGGCTGGCCGCCGGACTGTGGACGCGCGACCTGGGGCGAGCGCATCGCGTGTCGCGGCAGCTGCGCGCGGGCAGTGTGTGGGTGAATGGCTGGGATGGCGGTGACATGAGCGCACCGTTTGGGGGTTACAAGCAGTCGGGCAACGGCCGCGACAAATCGCTGCATGCGTTCGACAAGTACAGCGAGATCAAGGCGACCTGGATCCAGTTGTAGCGTTGAGCCGCCGGGCATGGCCCGGCGCTACCGGCACCGCGCGCTCACCACCAGCACCGCATCACGCAGCGCCTGCCGGTCCATTTCCTCCACCGCCCCCTGGAAATAGTCCATGTCCTGCTTGCCCAGCTGGCACGGATCGACGATGTACCCAGGCGGCCACAGGCCGAGCAGCTGCGCCACGCCGTGCACGATCTGCTCGGGCGTCATCGTCCTGCGGATGCGGAAGTAGTTCCGCCGCGGTCCGAACGCGGCATGCACCTCGCGACGGCCGATCAATCGTGGTGCCACCCCCGCCGCCGTGATGCCATCACCGCCGTCGATGCTGCCGGCCGGCAGACCCAGTACGAGGGGGGCCGGTGTCGGCGTACTGTCGCTTTCCACATCTGCCGGCGGCAGCGGTACAGGCGCAACCCGCCGCGAGGGGCGGGCAGGCGTCGGTGTCGCCGATGCCGCAGCGGGCACGACGCGCGGCGCGGGCGGCTGCAGCGGCGGCGGCAGCCAGCGCAGGCTGATGCGTTCTTCGGCCTCCCGCGCTGGGCCCAGCCGGCCGCTCTGCCACAGCCACGCGCCCAGCAGGGCATGCAGCAGCACCACGACCAGCCAGGCCGCCGTGCGCGGCAGCTGCGGTGAATCGGACCAGCGCAACGCAACCACAGGGGCCATCGGCGAAGCATCCATGCAGGGACCGGTGGCGCAGCCTAACCAGTGTCCAGAAAAATTCCGTTGGCATCGGTGTCGGCTGAAACCATCGTCCCGTCAGCCCTCCCGCGCGTGGCAGAATCGGTCGATCCACCTTCCACGCCTTGCCGATGTCCTCGATCACCGCTGCCGCTCCGCCCGTGAATTCCCCCAGCCGCGTCCTGCTGGCCAGCCTCATCGGCACCACCATCGAGTTCTTCGATTTCTACATCTACGCCACGGCGGCGGTGCTGGTGTTCCCGCACCTGTTCTTCCCGGAAAGCAGCGACCAGGCGGCCCTGCTGCAGTCGCTGGCGACCTTCGCGGTGGCCTTCATCGCGCGCCCGGTGGGCTCGGCGGTGTTCGGCCACTTCGGCGACCGCATCGGCCGCAAGGCCACGCTGGTGGCGGCGCTGCTGACCATGGGCCTGTCCACGGTGGCCATCGGCCTGCTGCCCACGCATGCGCAGATCGGCCTGTGGGCGCCGGCACTGCTGGCGCTGTGCCGCTTCGGCCAGGGCCTGGGGCTGGGCGGTGAATGGGGTGGCGCGGTGCTGCTGGCCACCGAGAACGCACCGCCTGGCAAGCGCGCGTGGTACGGCATGTTCCCGCAGCTGGGCGCGCCGCTGGGCTTCCTGCTGTCGGCCGGCATCTTCCTGCTGCTGGGCCGCTGCCTGGGCCAGCAGGACTTCCTGCAGTGGGGCTGGCGCATTCCGTTCGTGGCCAGCGCGCTGCTGGTCGGCCTGGGTCTGTGGGTGCGCCTGAACATCCACGAGACGCCCGATTTCCAGCAGGCGCTGGAGCGCAAGGCGCCGGTGCGGCTGCCGATGTGGACCGTGCTGCGCGACCACTGGCTGCCGATGCTGCTGGGCACGCTGGGCGCGTTCGCTACTTTCGTGCTGTTCTACCTGATGACGGTGTTCAGCCTCGGCCACGGCACGTCCGTGCTGGGCTACAGCCGCGAGCAGTTCCTGCTGATGCAGATGGGCGCGATGCTGTTCTTCGCGGCGGGCATTCCGCTGTCGGCGCGTTATGGCGACCGCTGGGGCACGCGCCGCACGATGGTCTTCGCCAGCCTGCTGATCCTCGGCTTCGGCGTGCTGTTCGCGCCGCTGTTCCAGGCGAACAGCCCGTGGCTGGTGTTGAGCTTTTTGTGCCTGGGCCTGTTCCTGATGGGCCTGACCTACGGCCCGTGCGGCACCTTCCTGGCCGAGATCTATCCGGTGGAAGTGCGCTACACCGGCGCATCGCTGTCGTTCAACCTGGCCGGCATCCTGGGTGCAGCGCCGGCGCCGTACCTGGCCACCTGGCTGGCCGAGCGCTTCGGCCTGGTCGCGGTGGGTTACTACCTGTGCCTGACCGCCGTGGCGACGTTGTGCGCGCTGCTGGCCCTGCAGCGGCGCGCGCAGCTCAGCCAAAGAAACGCTTGAGCGTGCGGCCCAGCCAGCCGCCGCTCTGGTGCTCGCGGGCGAACTGGTTGAGGTGCGCCTTGACCTGTTCGGCGTAGGCCTGGTCATCGCCGCGGATGTGGTTGAACAGCCAGCGCGAGAGCATCGTGCGCAGTTCGTCGGTCACGTCTTCGCCGGCTTGGAAACGCAGCCGGTACTCGGCCACGCGCTTGATGAAGATCTCATGCACGCGCTTGTGCGCGGCGCAGAACGGATAGCCCGCTTCCTCCATCAGCTCTTCCTCGAACGCGAAGTGCGACATGGTGTAGTCCACCACCTCGTCGATCACTTCGGCCACCACCGCCGTCTGCAGCCCGGCCTGGGCCACGTGCAGGTGGTTGAGCATGTCGACGATGCGTCGGTGTTGCTGATCGATCACATCGATGCCGATGTTCAGATCGTCCTGCCAGACCAGTAGTGCCATCCCCGGCTCCCCTTCATGTTCATGTCGGGGCTGACTGTAGGATCGCCGCGCTCAGGCGGCGTTGATCTGGATCAAAGCGCGGCGGCCATCGCCGCTTCGCGCGGGCGCAGCGGGTTGGCCACGGTCGCGCAGCTGACCCGGTTGCGGCCGGCCGCTTTGGCCAGGTACAGCTGGCGGTCGGCCTCGGAAATCAGCTTGTGCAGCGAGTCGCGCTGCGGGTGCAGGCAGCACAGGCCGATGCTGACGGTCATGCGCAGGATGGCGGTGCCGATGTCCACTTCCAGCGCGGCGATGCGCTGGCGCAGTTCCTCGAAGTAGACGATGGCTTCGTCCTGTTCCATCTCCGGCACCAGCAGGCAGAATTCCTCGCCGCCGAAACGTGCGATCAGGTCCTGGCTGCGTGCGTGGTCGCCCACCGCGCGGGCCACCGCTCGCAGCGCATCGTCGCCGGCTTCGTGGCCATGGGTGTCGTTGATGTGCTTGAAGTGGTCGATGTCGATCATCGCCACCGCCACGCACTGGCCATGCAGCTGCAGCTGCGGCAGCTGGCGCTGGCTCTGTTCCAGGAAGCAGCGGCGGTTGGGCAGGCCGGTGAGGAAATCGCGGGTGGCCAGGTCCTGCAGGGTGCCGATCAGCTCCAGCTGGTCGACGTTCTGCGAAACACGGCAGAAGAATTCCTCGCGCGAAAAGGGCTTCCGCAGGAAGTCATTGGCGCCGTTCTTCAGGAAGCGCGGGATCAGCGAAGCGTCGGTGTTGCCAGAAATGCCGATCACCGCCACCTTGTCGCGCGAGCGCAGGGTGCGCAGGCGACGGGTGAATTCCACGCCCTGCATGCCGGGCATTTCCTGGTCGACCACGGCCAGGCGGATGGCCGGGTGCGCTTCGATCGCGGCCAGGCCTTCGGCACCGTCGGCGGCCTCGAACACTTCATGGCCGTACATGCGCAGCAGCGCCGCGGCGTAACCTCGGGCCGAGGGTGAGTCATCCACCACCAGCGCGGCGATGCGGCGGTTGCGTTCCAGCCGCTGCACCAGCCACACCAGGTAATCGATGCTGCCGGGCGTGTTCTTCAGTACGTAGTCGATGATCTGCTGCTGCAGCACGCGCTTGCGCAGGTCTTCGTCGTACACGCTGCTGACCACCACGGTGGGCAGGTCGCGCTTGAGGAAGAATTCGACGACCGCATCGCGGTCACCGTCGGCCAGCACCAGCCCGGTCAGCACCAGGAACCAGCCGCCATCATCACTCAGCAGGCGATCCGCCTCGGCCAGGGTCGAGGCCACCACTACCGGCAGTTCCAGACGCTGCTCGATCGCTTCTCGCAGCATTCCGGTGAACGCGCGGGAGTTTTCCACCAGCAGGATCCGCTGCGGAAGGGGGTCTGCCAGGTCGCCATCGACAACGACCTGCGGGAGGACGGGCATGGTGCGGAGGCTCACGTGAGGGAGGGGCGCTCGGGAAGGATAGCGGCGGTTTCGACAGAAACTTTAGCCGCGCCGTGTGATCGCAGCGGGATGGCACATGGCTGCGGTGGACCGGGACCGGTATGCTCGGTGCCGCTTGCCGGCCGTCCTGGCCGGGAGCCCTCGGAGTTCACGGGCACCGTCAGTGCCCGCGCCGATGCACAGCGGCTGTGCCAGGCGAACGCGGCAATGCCTGGCCGCCCATCACCATTCATTCCACAAGGGGGTTGCCCGTGCGTTTTTCCCGTATGCGTATTGCCATTGCAGCGGCTGCGCTGCTGTCCACGCCGATGATCGCCGCTGCTGCTTGCTGTCCCAGCGACGGCAATGGCATCCAGCTGGCCAAGAGCGGCCTGGGCGAGTCGCTGCCTGCCACGTTGAACCTGAGCCAGGATCCGTCCTGGCAGGTGTATGGCTTCCAGCGCGATGGCATCACCTATTTCCAGGTGAATGACCTGACCGGTCAGGTGAAGCTGATCGTCGGCACCCTCGACAACGTGTTCTGGACCCTGCCGGCGGGCAAGTCGCCGGCGAAGACCTCGTTGCCCTCGCAGCGCCTGGTGATTCCGGCCAATGCGCCGCGCCAGGTGGTGTACCGTCGCGCCGAGTTCTCGCTGGTGGTGTATGGCAAGGGCGCCGATGCGATCTGGTCGGTGGAGCTGCCGGGCGAAGGGCAGTAACGCTGATGCATGACCGGCCCTGCCGCGCGCAGGGCCGGTCGTTGCGGTGCTCAGTGCAGGCCGTGCGGCGCCAACCTTGTCGGCAGTGCAGTGTCCTGCTCGGCATGCGCCGGTGAATCCAGCAGCAGCATCCGGATGCGGTTGCCGCGGAAGTCCACGCGTCCGCCGTAGGCAATGGGCCGCGCACTCAACCGGCGTCGTGCCAAGGCCACGGTGTCGTCAGACAGGGTGCGGTAGCGGTCCAGCAGGCCGACGGTGACCACGATGCCGCGCTGTGTTCCGCGGCGACCGCAGCGTGCGCGCACCTGGATCTGTCCGCGCTCACCGTTCAGAAGCAGCGAAACCGCCTCGGCCAGGGTGCGGTAGGTGGCCAGCTGCAGGCCAAGGTTCAACTGGCAGGGGTCGCCCTGCAGCTGGTGGCGACCGAGGCGATCGGTCGCATCCCAGGCCTGGTGGATGCCGCTGGCCTGCAGGGCCAGATAGAGGCCCAGCTGCTCCAGTTCAGCGGGGTAGACCATGCTGGTCAGCTCGCGGAACTGCCGCGAATGGCTGGTCGCGGTGCCCAGCAACCGTCGCGCGGGTTCGTGGTGCCCATGCAGCTTCAGCAGGTCGGCGGTCTCGCCCAGCGACGTTTCAATGTCATCGGCAATGCGCCGCAGTGCCAACGCGCGCTGGCGCAGGTCCATTTCATTGGCGATATGCGCATTGCGGGAAAAATCGGCCGCCTGCCGCCCCGCCTGGTCCTGGTGCGCGTGGTGGTGGTAGTGCTGGCTGATGCGCGAGCCCAGTGCCAGCAGGGCGGTGCCGGCGACCGCGACGATCTGCAGGGTCATGAACGTGCGCTCATCGAACGAGCCGGGCAGGCCGCTGCTGGGCGTGCCCACGCTGATCAGCATGTTCAGCAGCGGCACCGCGAGGGCTGCACCGCGCCAGCCGTGCATGCAGGTCAGCACCACGGCGGGCAGTGCCATCAGCAGCTGCAGGCTGGTCTTGGCCGGGTCGGAGCTGGCGCCCGCCCAGATCGCCGCGCTGCCCAGCACCAGCAGGGCGGCCAGCGAGGCCAGGGTCGGCCACTGCCGCCAGCTGGACCAGTCATGTCCGGCGCTGCGCCGCGACCACAACAGGGCGAGCGGGACCACGGTGATGATCGCGATGTAGTCGCCCAGCACGTAGCGGATGGCGGTACCCAGGATCGGATCGGAGGGCGGGGTGGGCCACAGCAGATGGGCCAGGCCCAGCTTCAGGACCGCGGTGGCCAGCGCCGCCCACGCGGCAATGGACAGCATCCAGGCTTCGCCGCAGGTGGCCAGGCGCCGGCGGTGCAGGGCCACCACCAGGGCCACGGCGGGTATCAGGCAGGCCGATGCCAGGACCACCCACGGCAGCCCGTAGCGGTCGATCATCGGGTAGCGCATCTGCGCGAAGTAGGCGTACTCGCCCAGGATCAGATAGCCCCACAGGCGGGGCGGGCACAGCAGCAGTGCGGCGACGCGGATGCCGGCAGGCAGGTAGAACTGGTCCAGCGAAATCTGCCGGGTGGCCCAGCAGGCAAGCGCGTACAGCGCCGCCAGGGCAAGCCCCGCCGGGCGGATACGTACATCCAGGCGAATTCCATTCGTCCACCAGTTCAATCGCAAGCCTCCCATGCTGCTGCGCGCCAGCGCCCTTCAGGCTTCGCGCCTGGCCCCAGCCCGCGACAGTATCGGCTGCGGCGGACGCTTGCAATTGCCTGCAACGGCCGTGCCACTCCGCCGCTGCCGCGCGGTCTGCGACGGCTCTGACCGAGTTCACACTTTCACGTCACGGGGCTACCACAGCGCGTCGCGCAGCTTGTACCAGGACATCGCCGCCACCAGCAGCGGCGTGCGCAGCAGCCGGCCGCCGGGGAACGGCGCATGCTGCAGTCGCTGGAACACATCCAGCCGCGCGCTCTGGCCATCGATGGCCGCGGCGATCACATCGCCGGCCAGGCCGGCGGCGGCCACGCCGTGCCCGGAAAAACCCTGGGCGAAATACAGGTTGCCATCGAGCCGGCCCCAGTGCGGGGCACGGTTGCGGGTGATGTCCACGTAGCCGCCCCAGACCTGTTCCACGGCCACGTCGGCCAGCTGCGGGAAGACCTGGTGCATGCGCCGCTGCATCAGCCCACGCAGCCCCGGCGGCGGCAGCGCCGAGTAGCTGGCACGGCCGCCGAACAGCAGGCGGTGGTCATGGCTGAGGCGGAAGTAGTCCAGCGCCCAGGCGGTGTCGGCCACCGCCATGTTGTTGCGGATCAGCTGCCGCGCACGCTCGGCGCCCAGTGGCGCGCTGGCGCCGATGTAGGTGCCGACCGGCATGATGCGGCGCTCCAGGTCCGGCAGCAGCCCCTGCAGCCAGGCATTGCCGGCCACCACCAGGTGCGCGGCACGCACGCTGCCCTGCGCGGTGTGCAATGTGGCCTGCGCGCCACGCTGCACGCGGGTGACCGGCGAATGCTCGTGGATGACCACGCCGGCCGCACGGGCGGCATCGGCCAGGCCGCGCGCATAGGCCAGCGGGTGCAGGTGCGCACTGAGCGGATCGAACATCGCGGCGCGGTAGCGCGGGCTGTCCAGCTGCGCGTGCAGGACATCGCGCTCCCACCACTGCATCGGATAGTCGTAATGGCGCTGCAGGTGCTCGCAGCCGGCGCGCAGGTCGCGTTCGTGGCGTGCGCGGATCGCGACGCTGGCATGGCCTTCCACCCAATGGCAGTCGATGCCGTGGCGCGCGATGCGCTGGCGCATCGACTGCACCGCCTCGCGCGACCAGTCGAACAGATGGCGGGCGTCGTCGCGGCCGAGCTGGCGTTCCAGCGCATCCACCTCGCAGCCGTAGCCCACCAGCGCCTGGCCGCCGTTGCGTCCGGACGCCCCCCAGCCGATGCGCTGCGCTTCCAGCAGCACCACGCGGTAGCCGCGCAGGGCCAGTTCCAGCGCAGCGGTCAGGCCGGTGTAGCCGGCGCCGAGCACCGCCACGTCGGCCTGCACATCGCCGCGCAGCGGCGGCAGCGCAACCGGTTCGGGCAGGCTGTCGGCGTACCAGCTGGGCGGGAAATCCGCGCTCACCGCAGGCCTCGCGGGCACGGGATGAAGGGGCAGGGCGGGGGCGGGCGATCACTGTTCACCGGCATAGTCTGGCCGATGCACGCAGCCGGGTGTGTGACGGCGACGACTTGCCGCCCGCGCGCACCGGCGGTTACTTTGATGCCCAGGCCAAGGATGCCCACGCCAAGGAGTTTCCCCATGCGCCGCCTGCCCTGGGTGGGCCTGCCCACCGACAGCACCGTGCTCGGCCATCACCGTTTCGCGGTGGCCGGCGAGAAGTACGTGCGCGCGCTGGTCGACGCGGCCGAGGTCACCCCGCTGGTACTGCCCAGCCTGCAGCCGGCACTGCCGGCCGAGGATTGGCTGCAGGGCCTGGATGGCCTGCTGTTGACCGGCGCGGTCAGCAACATCGAGCCGCAGCACTATGAAGGGGGCCGCAGCTGGCCGGGCAACCTGCATGACCCCGCGCGTGATGCCAACGCCTTCGCCCTGCTGCAGGCCGCGCTGGCGCTGGACCTGCCGGTGCTGGCGATCTGCCGCGGCTTCCAGGAGTTGAACGTCGCCCTGGGCGGCAGCCTGCATCCGCAGGTGCATGCAGTGCCGGGGCTGGCCGACCATCGCGAGGATCCGCAGGCACCGGTCGAGGTGCAGTACGGGCCGGCGCATGCGGTCACCCTGGCTGGCGATGGCTGGCTCGCGCAGTGGCACGGCAGCGACCACGCACAGGTCAATTCGGTGCACGGGCAGGGCATCGCCCGGCTGGCCGATGGCCTGCAGGTGGAGGCGTGGGCCGGCGATGGCCTGGTCGAAGCCACACGCAGCCGCCACCATCGTTTCGTGCTCGGCGTACAGTGGCACCCGGAGTGGCGTGTCATGCAGGCGCCGTTCTATCACGCTATTTTCCGTGCTTTCGGCCAAGCTTGCCGGCAGTACCAACAGTACAGACTGGATTCCCGATGAGTTCCCGACCTCGCCCGCGCAAGACGGCCACGCCCCCCGCACCGCAGGAAAGCAGCCTGCTGCGCTGGCTGAAGGAGCGGCGCATCACCGAGGTCGAGTGCCTGGTGCCGGACATCACCGGCAACGCGCGCGGCAAGATCATCCCGGCCGACAAGTTCTCGCACGACTACGGCACGCGCCTGCCCGAAGGTATCTTCGCCACCACGGTCACCGGTGAATTCCCCGACGATTACTACGACCTGACCTCGCCGTCGGACTCGGACATGATGCTGCGGCCCGACCCGGACACCGTGCGCATGGTGCCGTGGGCGGCCGATGCCACCGCGCAGGTCATCCATGACTGCTACACCAAGACCGGCGAGCCGCACGAACTGGCCCCGCGCAACGTGCTCCGCCGCGTGCTGGCTGCCTATGCCGAACTGGGCCTGCGCCCGGTGGTCGCACCGGAGCTGGAGTTCTTCCTGGTGCAGAAGAACACCGACCCGGATTTCCCGCTGCTGCCGCCGGCCGGACGCTCCGGGCGTCCGGAGACGGCGCGGCAGTCGTACTCGATCGATGCGGTCAACGAGTTCGATCCCATCCTCGACCTGATGTACGACTACGCCGATGCGATGAAGCTGGACGTGGACACGCTGATCCACGAATCCGGCGCGGCGCAGCTGGAAGTCAACTTCACCCACGCCGATGCGATGGACCTGGCCGACCAGGTGTTCCTGTTCAAGCGCACCATGCGAGAGGCGGCGATGCGCCACGGCGTGTACGCCACCTTCCTGGCCAAGCCGATGGAGAACGAACCGGGCAGCGCCATGCACATCCACCAGAGCCTGGTGCGGGTGAGCGACGGCAGCAACGTGTTCACCGGCGAGACCCATGGCGAGGGCGAGTTCAGCCCGGTGTTCGGCCATTACCTGGGCGGCCTGCAGAAGTACGTGCCGCAGGCGATGGCTTTCTTCGCGCCGAACGTCAATTCGTACCGGCGCCTGGTGTTCGGCGAGGTCTCGCCGAGCAACGTGCACTGGGGCTACGACAACCGCACCTGCGGCCTGCGCGTGCCGCTGGACACGCCGGAGAACATGCGGGTGGAAAGCCGCTTCGCCGGTTCCGATGCCAACCCGTACCTGGCGATGGCCGCGACCCTGGCCTGCGGCCTGCTCGGCATCCGCGAGCGGCTGGCCCCGGACGCGCCGGTGACCGGCAGCGCCAAGGAGCTGGGCTACAACCTGCCGCGCTCGCTGGGTGAGGCGCTGGACGGGCTGGAACAGTGCGCCGAACTGCAGGCCCTGCTGGGCGAACGCTTCTGCCGGGCCTACATCTCGGTAAAGCGCAAGGAATACGAGACCTTCTTCCGCGTCATCAGCTCCTGGGAGCGCGAGTTCCTGCTGTTGAACGTGTGAAGGCCCGTAATTGATGAATGAGCCGCCGGGGGGTAGGCTGGCACCCGTCGCCGGCCCTGCCGGCCTCCCCCTTTCCGCATTCTGGAGCACCCGATGAAGCTGCGTATCCTCACGCTCGGCCTGGCCTCCGCCTTGCTCGCCGCCTGTGGCGGTGGCAACGGCGGCGCGCAGGACAGCCAGGTCCTGAACGTCTACAACTACAGCGATTACATCGCCGAGGACACCATCCCGACCTTCGAGAAGGAGAGCGGGATCAAGGTGACCTACGATGTGTTCGACAGCGACGAGATGGTCGAGACCAAGCTGCTGGCCGGCAACAGCGGCTACGACGTGGTGGTGCCGACGCTGAACTTCTTCGGCCGCCAGATCCAGGCAGGCGTGTTCCTGCCGCTGGACAAGAGCAAGATCCCGAACCTGGCCAACCTGGACCCGTCGGTGATGAAGCGCATCGCCACCCAGGACCCGGACAACAAGTACGGCGTGCCGTACATGATCGGCACCACCGGCATCGGCTACAACGTGGACATGCTGAAGGAGCGTTTCGGCGGCAGCGCCGACATCGCCAACAGCTGGGACCTGGTCTTCAAGCCGGAAAACATCAGCAAGATGAAGGACTGCGGCGTGACCATCCTGGACACGCCGGCCGACATGATCCCGATCGCCCTGCATTACCTGGGCCTGGACCCGCACAGCGGCGACCCGGCCGAGCTGCAGAAGGCGGCCGACCTGCTGAAGTCGATCCGCCCGTACGTGCAGAACTTCCACTCCTCGCAGTACGTGGGTTCGCTGGCCAACGGCGGCACCTGCCTGGTGGTGGGCTGGTCGGGTGACATCATCCAGGCCCGCGACCGCGCCGAGGAAGCCAGCAACGGCGTCCACGTGGCCTATTCGATCCCGAAGGAAGGCGCCCCGCAGTGGTTCGACATGCTGGCGATCCCGAAGGACGCCAAGCACCCGGAAGCAGCCTACACGTTCATCAACTACCTGCTGGAACCGAAGGTCGCCGCGGCCAACACCAACTTCATCCACTACGCCAACCCGGTGCCGACCGCGACCCCGCTGGTGGACGAAGCGATCCGCACCGACCCGACCATCTACCCGCCGGCCGACGTCGCCGAGAAGATGTTCACCTACTCGATCAACACCCCGGAAACCGACAAGCTCTACACCCGCCTGTGGACCGAAGTGAAGACCGGCAAGTAAAAATCGGTTGATGCAGTACAGAGAAAACGGAGGCCAACGGCCTCCGTTTTTTTTGCTTCTGCTCTGCCTTTGCTCTGCCGTTGACCTCCTGTCCGCGAGCACGGAACGGTAGGGCAGCGGGTGGGGCCGGGGGCTGAGGCAGGACCGCAGGCGCCATGGATGGCGCCTACGAGCCCCCATGGACGGGTTTACGGCGTGTCCTGC
>NZ_JACVTV010000102.1:0-16461 GCF_016624625.1 Stenotrophomonas sp. S41
CCCCCCCCCCCCCCCCCCCCCCCCCCCCCCCCCCCCCCCCCCCCCGCCGCCGCCCCCCCCCCCCCCCCCCCCCCCCCACTACCGCGCACGCCGCAGGCGTTCGCCTTATCCCAGATCCCCCAACCGCGCCTGCAGCGCCGCGATCGCGGCCAGGCCGGCGGTTTCCGTGCGCAGGATGCGCGGCCCCAGCTGCAGGCCCTGGAAGCCCGCAGCGGCCAGCTGGTCACGGTCACGCGGCGACCAGCCACCTTCCGGACCGATCGCGATGACCACGCCCCCCGCCGGTGCGGCGTCCAGCGTCGACAGCCGATGCGCCCCCTGCGGGTCCAGCGTCAGCCGCAGCGTATCGGCCGGCAGCGTCGCCGCCGCCTGCGCCAGCGACAGCGGCGGACCCACCTGCGGAATGCGTGCGCGCCCGGACTGCCCGCAGGCCGAGCTCACCACGTTGTTCCAGTGCGCCACGCGCTTTTCGGCACGTGCCGCGTCCAGCTTCACCTCGGTCCGCTCGGCATTCACCGGCACGATGGCGCTGACGCCCAGCTCGGTAGCCTTCTGCAGGATCAGGTCCATCTTCTCGCCGCGGGCAATGCCCTGCAGCAGGGTGATCGCCAGCGGCGATTCATTGGCCACCGCCTGCACCGCGTCGATGCGCACCTGCACCTCGCGCTTGCTGGCAACGGTCAGGGTGGCGCTGTAGTCATGGCCATCGCCATTGAACAGCACGCAGGTATCGCCCTCGCGCAGGCGCATCACCCGCACCAGGTGGTTGGCTGTCTCTTCCGGCAGGGTCACGGTCTGGCCGCTGTGCAGCGCCAGGTCGATGGGGCAGCGGGTCACGCGCATGCAATCGCCTCGTCGATGGCCGCCAGCGTGGTATGTGCCAGCAGCTCCAGTTGTTCGTCATCCACGCAGTAAGGTGGCATCCAGTACAGCACGTCGCCCAGCGGGCGCAGCACCACGCCACGCTTCAGCGCGGCCTTGTAGGCGTGCAGGCCAAGCCGCAGCGCCGGGTTGAACGGGGTCCGCCGGTTGCCGTCGCGCGACAGCTCGAAGGCCACCACCATGCCGGCCTGGCGCACGTCGGCCACCTGCGGGTGGTCGGCGAACGGCGCGGCCAGCGCGCCCATCACTGAGGCGATGCCGCGGTTGCGCGCGATCACGTCCTCGTCGCGGAAGATGTCCAGCGTGGCCAGGGCGGCCGCACATGCCAGCGGGTTGCCGGTGTAGCTGTGCGAATGCAGGAACGCGCGCTCGCGCGAATCATCGAGGAAGGCGTCGTACAGCGCCTGCGTGGCCAGCACCGCGGCCAGCGGCAGGAAGCCGCCGGTCAGGCCCTTGGACAGGCACATCAGGTCGGGCATCACCCCGGCCTGTTCGCAGGCGAACATCGTGCCGGTGCGGCCGAAGCCGGTGGCGATCTCGTCGGCGATCATGAACGCGCCGTGCGCATCGCACAGCTCGCGCACGCGCTGCAGGTAGACCGGGTCGTGCATGCGCATGCCGCCGGCGCACTGCAGGCGCGGTTCCAGGATCACCGCGCAGATCTCGCCGGGGTGCTGGTCGAACAGGGTGGCCAGGCCATCGGCGGCCTGCCGCGCACGGTCGGCCGCGCTCTGCCCCGGTTCGGCCAGGTAGGCATCGGGGGAGGGCGCGAACAGGCCCTCGGCCAGCAGCGGCGCGTACACGCGGCGGTACAGCGGGATGTCGCCCAGCGCCAGCGCGCCCAGGGTCTCGCCGTGGTAGCCGTTCTCCAGCGCGATGAAGCGCGTGCGCCGGCTTTCGCCGCGGTTCTGGAAGTACTGGAAGGCCATCTTCAGCGCCACTTCCACCCCGGCCGAGCCATTGTCGGCGTAGAACACCTTGGCCAGCGGCGCGCGGCCGGGCTGGCGTGGTGCCAGCGCCAGCAGGCGCTCGGCCAGGAGGATCGCCGGTTGATGGCTGAACCCGGCCAGCATCACCTGTTCCAGCTGCCCGGCCTGGGCGGCGATGGCCGCGCCGATGCGCGGTTCGGCATGACCGAACAGATTCGTCCACCAGCTGCTGACCGCGTCCAGGTAGCGGTTGCCGTCGTGGTCGATCAGCCAGGCGCCCTGGCCACGCGCGATCGGCACCAGCGGCAGGGTGTCCGGATGCTCGCGCATCTGCGTGCACGGGTGCCACAGCACCTGCAGGTCGCGTTGCTGCCACTGCCGGGCCAGCGGGGAGGGGGTTGGGTCTGCTAGCATTTCGGGCTCATGAACATGTTGCTGCCTGCACATTCTATCGGCCCCGGCGCACGCGCCGGCCGCCGCGGAGATTCCGCATGAACGACGACCGCAGCGGCCGTCGCCTGCCGATCATCCACCGGATCACCGACGAGGAGAACGGCCCGTTCCAGCGCCAGCACCTGGACCTGGAGTTCTCCAACGGTGAACACCGGCGTTTCGAGCGCCTGGTCAGCCGTGGCCATGGCGCCGTGGTGGTGGTGCCGATGCTGGACGAGGAGACCGTGCTGCTGGTGCGTGAATACGCCGCCGGCGTGCACCGCTACGAGCTGGGCCTGGTCAAGGGCCGCATCGATGCCGGTGAAACGCCTGAACAGGCCGCCGACCGCGAACTGAAGGAAGAGGCCGGCTACGGCGCACGCCAGGTCGACGTGCTGCGCGCGATGACCCTGGCGCCGACCTACATGAGCCACCAGTCGTGGCTGGTGGTGGCGCGCGACCTGTACCCGGAAAAGCTGGCCGGCGACGAGCCGGAAGAGCTGGAAGTGGTGCCGTGGAAGCTGGCCGAACTGGACCAGCTGATGCTGCGCGAGGACTTCTCGGAAGGACGCTCGCTGGCCGCGCTGTTCATCGCGCGCCAGTGGCTGCAGGGACGCCGATGATCAAGCTGACCACCGAGCTGCGCGAGACCACGATCGCCATCGCCCAGGAAGCGGGGCAGGCGATCATGCAGGTCTACAGCGAGGGTTTCGACGTCACCCTGAAGGCCGACGACAGCCCGGTGACCGCGGCCGATCTCGCCGCCGACCGGATCATCCAGCAGGGCCTGCGCCAGCTGACCCCCGACCTGCCGATCCTCTCCGAGGAATCGGCGCTGGTGCCGTGGGAACAGCGCCAGCACTGGGGCGCCTACTGGCTGGTCGACCCGCTGGATGGCACCCGCGAATTCGTCAAGCGCAACGGCGAGTTCAGCGTCAACATCGCGCTGATCTACCAGGGCGCGCCGGCCTTCGGCGTGGTCCAGGCGCCGGTGACCGGCATCGTCTGGCACGCCATGCGTGGCGAGCTGGCCTACCGCCGCCAGGGCCTGCACGACAGCGTGCTGCGCACCCGCACGCCGGCCACCGCGCCGCTGCGGGTGGCTGCCAGCCGCTCGCACCGTTCGCCGGAAACCGTCGCCCTGCTCGAACGCATGGGCGAGATCGAAACGGTGGCGCAGGGCTCCTCGCTGAAGTTCTGCCGCATCGCCGAAGGTGGGCTGGACGTGTACCCGCGGCTGGGCCCGACCTCCGAATGGGATACCGCCGCCGGCCAGTGCGTGCTGCACGCGGCCGGTGGCGCGGTGCTCTCTGCCAGCAGTGGCAAGCCGTTCCGCTACAACCGCCGCAGCACCCTGTTGAACGGCGATTTCATCGCCCTTGGCGACACCAGCCTGCCGTGGCGGGACTGGCTGTCCGATTGATCCTGGAGCCCGCATGAGCGACACCCCCACCGCCGGCAGTGCCGCCAGCACCGAACTGGAGCGCCTGCTGGCGATCATGGCGCGCCTGCGCGATCCGCAGGGCGGCTGCCCCTGGGACCTGGAGCAGAACTTCGCCACCATCGCCCCGTACACCATCGAGGAAGCCTACGAGGTCGCCGATGCGATCGATCGCGGCGACCTCGATGATCTCTGCGATGAACTGGGCGACCTGCTGCTGCAGGTGGTGTTCCATGCGCGCATGGCCGAAGAGCAGGGCGCGTTCGCCTTCGCCGAAGTGGCGCGCGCGATCAGTGACAAGATGCAGCGCCGCCATCCGCATGTGTTCGCCGATGTCAGCGTGGACGATGCCGATGGCGTGATGCGCAACTGGGACGCGATCAAGCGCGCCGAGCGCGCGGCCAAGGGCGACCAGGACACGTCGGCGCTGGCCGGCATCTCGCGTGGGCTGCCCGAATGGCAGCGCGCGGTGAAGCTGCAGTCGCGCGCGGCCAAGGTCGGCTTCGACTGGCCCGGCCCGCTGCCGGTGCTGGACAAGGCGGCCGAGGAGCTGCAGGAACTGCGCGAGGAATTCGAGCGCGGCGACATCGCCGGCAACAAGGCGCGGCTGCAGGAAGAGCTGGGTGACCTGCTGTTCGTCTGCGCCAACCTGGCCCGCCATGCCGACATCGACCTGGGCGCGGCGCTGCGTGGTGCCAACCACAAGTTCGAACGCCGCTTCCGCGCCATGGAAGCGCAGGCGGGCGCGCAGGGCGAAAGCCTGGCCGCGCTGGACCTGGATGCGCAGGAAGCGCTGTGGCAGCACGCCAAGGCCGCGGAGAAGGCGTGAAGACCCTTGCCCTGTTCCTGCTGACCGCACTGGCCGAGATCGTCGGCTGTTACCTGCCGTGGCTGTGGCTGCGCAAGGGCGGCAGCGTGTGGCTGCTGCTGCCGGCCGCGGCCAGCCTGGCCCTGTTCGCCTGGCTGCTGACCCTGCACCCCACCGCCAGCGGCCGCGTGTATGCCGCCTACGGTGGCGTCTACATCGGCACCGCGCTGTTCTGGCTGTGGCTGGTCGATGGCATCCGCCCCAGCCGCTGGGACCTGCTGGGCGCCGCCCTGTGCCTGGCCGGCATGGCCGTGATCATGTTTGGGCCGCGCCAGCCGGTGTGATGCCCGGCGGCTGTTGATCTTCTGTAGAGCCGAGCCATGCTCGGCTGCTGTTGATCTTCTGTAGAGCCGAGCCATGCTCGGCTGCTTCTGCCAACAGCCGTCGAGCATGGCTCGACTCTACAAAAAACGGGTCACCACCTGATCCGACCGCGCAGGATGTCGGCGAACATCACCCAGTCGCCGGCGAACGAGTACACCGGGTGGCGGAAGGTAGCCGGGCGGTTCTTCTCGAAGAAGAAATGGCCGACCCAGGCGAACCCATAGCCGCATGCCAGTGCCGCGAGCAGCAGCATCGACTGGCCGCGCAGCAGCGCTGCGACCACCAGCAGCAGTACGCCACAACTGCCGATGAAGTGCAGGCGCCGCGAGACCGGATGGCGGTGCTCGTCCAGGTAGAACGGGTAGAACTCGCGGAAGCTGGCGAAGCGGGACATGCACGTGCTCCGGGGCGATGACCGGCTACATCATGCGCTTTGCCGTGTTCGGCCGTTGTAGAGCCGAGCCATGCTCGGCTGTTCTTGGCCACGGCAGCCGAGCATGGCTCGGCTCTACAGGAAGCAACGGCATCCGAACGTGGGTCCGGCTCTACAAAACCGCGCGTCAGTTCGGGGCCTCGCACCCCAGCATCTTCAGGTCGATGGCCTCGGCCATGCGCCGGTAGCCTTCGTCGTTCGGGTGCAGGTGGTCGCGGGTGATGCTGGCCGGCAGCGATTCCGGCTGCTTCGGGTCGCGCAGCGCTGCATCGAAATCGACCACGCCATCGAAGCCGCTGTCCTTGCCGCGCGCCCACTGGTTGATCGAGGCGCGGGTGGTGGCCGAGACCGGCTCGTAGCGCTCGGAGCCGCCGAACGGCGTCAGCGTGCCCAGGTAGGCACGGATGCCATGCGCGTGCAGGCGCGCGGCCACCTGCTGGTAGCCCAGCAGCATGTCCGGTGCGTTGCGCCCGGGCAGCGGCTGCGCACCGCCGCCGTGGCGGATGTCATTGATGCCTTCGAACAGGATCACCTGGTCGGCGTCGGCCACCGCGATCACATCGCGGTCCAGGCGTGACAGCGCACTGTGGCTGCGGCCATGGTCCAGCACCTTGTTGCCGCTGATGCCCTGGTTGAGCACCACGAAGCGGTCCGGGCAGGCCTGCTGCAGGCGCTGCGCCAGCCGCTCCGGCCACTGGTTGAACGAACCGCGCGTGGCGGTCGCGCCTTCGGTGATCGAATCACCCAACGCCACAATGACCGACGGCCGCTGCTCACGCTGCACCATCACCGCCGAAAACACATTCTGCTGGTAGCTGACGCGTACCGTGTCTGCCACCCCCTCCTGCCTGCCATCGACCACGCGCACCACGGTACGCCGCACCGCCGGCCGGGTCGGCTGCGGGAAGTACGCGGTCACGCTGATCTCCTGCAGTGCGCCCACCGGCAATACCACCGGATCACTCAGCAGTGCGGCACCCACCGGCACGTCGATGGCGCGGCGACCATCGACGGTGACCGGCAGCACCGCAGCGCTGCCGTCCTTCAGGCGCACGCGGATGTCCTCCACGTGCAGCGGTGCATCGCCCAGTTCGTTGCTGATGCGCAGGCGCAACGCCTCGCCACGGCTGCCGACCCGGATGTCCTGGCGCACGGTCTGCGCGGCGAACTGTACGGGTGCTTCCGGCTTCCCGTCCTTGCGGTCCGGTGCCGGTGAAGCGGTCCAGGCGGTCACCCAGACCGGAGCGGCCTGGGCGACGGGGGCGGCCACGGCAGCGCCGATGGCCAGCGAAAGCAGGGTGATCCAGCGCTGCATGGCAGGTGTCCGCTCAGGTCAGGAGAAGTAGGTGCCGCCGTTGACGTCCAGGTTCGCACCGGTGATGAACGCCGCTGCATCGGAGGCCAGGAACACCGCCGCATCGGCGGCTTCGTCCGGCACGCCCTGGCGGCGCAGCGGGGTGTTGCCGGCGACGGCGGTGCGCACTTCCGGCTTGGTGAATTCGTCATGGAAGCGGGTGGCGATCATGCCGCAGCACAGCGCGTTCACGCGGATGCCCTTCGGCCCCAGTTCCTTGGCCATGGCGCGGGTGAAGGTCATCACCGCGGCCTTGGCGGTGGCGTAGATCGACGCACCCGGGCCACCGCCATCGCGGCCGGCCTGCGATGCGAAATTGACGATGGCCGCGCCTTCGCCCATGTGCGGCACCACCGCGTGGGTGGTCAGGTAGGTGGAGGTCAGGTTGAGGTCCATCACCGTGTGGAAGAACGCCGGGTCGATGTCGGCCAGCGGACGGCGCTGCACCATGCCGCCGGCCACGTTCACCAGCAGGTCGATGCGCTCGCCGAACGCGGCCTGGGTGGCAGCGACGAGGCCGGCCACGGCGGCGGCATCGGTCACGTCGGCGCGGTGCACGATGGCCTGGCCACCGGCGGCCTGGATCTGCGCCAGCGTTTCGTTGGCGCTGGCCTCATCGTTGGCGTAGTTGATGCAGACGCGTGCGCCGGCAGCGGCCAGCTTGATCGAGACGGCACGGCCGATATCACGGCCACCACCGGTGACGATGGCCACCTTGTCCTGGAACGACATGCGGGAAACTCCTTGGTTTGCGGGGGAATGAAGGGAAAGAACGGGCTCAGCCGCCACGGCGGTCGAGCTTGTGGATGGGTCCGGTCCACCACCACAGCGCGGCCAGCGACAGCGGCACCAGTGCGGCGACGAGGATGAAGATCGGGGCGTAGGAATGGCGGGTCAGCACCGGCACCAGCCAGGTGGTGATCAGCGTGCCGGCCACCGCAGCCAGGCCACCGAGGCCGGCGAGGGTGCCGACCGAGCGGCCATCGAACAGGTCGCCCGGCAGGGTCTGGATGTTGCCGATGGCGACCTGGAAGCCGAACAGCACGGCGGCAATCGCCAGCACGGCAAACAAGGGCTGGTTGGCCAGCACCGCGCCCAGCAGGGCAGGGGCCATGATCACGCAGCCCAGGGTGATGGACAGCTTGCGTGCACGGTCCACGCTCTGCCCGGCGCGGATCAGGCGCCCGGACAGCCAGCCGCCACTCAGACTGCCGAGCATCGCGCCGACGAACGGCACCCAGGCAAACAGACCGATCTGCTTGATGTCGAAGCCGAAGGTTTCGGCCAGGTAGATCGGCAGCCAGGACACGAACAGCCACCAGATCGGGTCCAGCAGGAAGCGGCAGGCGAGCATGCCCCAGCTCTGCCGGTGGGCCAGCAGCGAACGCACGCTCACCTTCGGTGCGGCGGCATCCTGCTGCCCGGCCTGGTCTTCCATGATCAGGCGGCGTTCGGCATCGCTCACCCACGGGTGCTTGTCCGGGCCGGCGCGGTACACGAACAGCCACGGCAGCAGCCACAGGAAGCCGATGGCACCGACCAGCACGAAGGTGCCGCGCCAGCCCAGCCACAGGTACAGGCCGGCGATGGCCGGTGCGGACACGATCGCGCCGATCGACGCGCCGGCGTTGAACACGCCCTGCGCCAACGCGCGTTCGCGCGCCGGGAACCACTCGGCATTGGCCTTGACCGCGCCCGGCCAGGCACCGGCCTCGCTGATGCCGAGCATCGCACGCACCAGGCTGAAGGACAGCATCGAATGGGTGACCGAGTGCAGGGCGATGGAGATCGACCACACGCTGATCGACAGGGCGAAGCCCAGGCGCGTGCCGATCATGTCGAACAGGCGGCCGAACAGGAACTGGCCGGCGGCGTAGAACAGCATGAACACCGTCACCAGCAGCGCGTAGTCATCCTTGGTCGCGCCCACTTCCTTGGCGATTTCCGGCCACATCACCGCCAGTGCGTTGCGGTCGATGTAGTTGATCACCGTGGCCACGGCGATCAGGCCGACGATCAGCCAGCGTACCGCCGACCGCACCGGCACCTTGCGCAGCTGGCTCACCACCGCAGGGCCGTTCATTTCGCGTCACCCTTGCTGCGGTCCATGCGCGCGTGGCTGCCACTCCAGCGGTAGGCATGGCCATCAACGGTCACGCGGTGCTCGCCCTTGGCGCTGCTGTCATCGGCCACGCCCAGGGCGATGCGGGCGCCGCTGGCCAGGCGCAGCTCGATCACTTCGGCATCGCTGCCGCGGGTGCGCACGATGTCCTTGATGCGGCTGTCGGCGCCGTGCACGTACTCGGCGGTGCCGTTGTACTCGCCATGCGGCTCCAGCACGCTGAAGAAGGTCACATCTTTCTGGCCTTCCACGCGCTGCAGCAGGGCCGGTTCGCGGCGCAGGTTGAATTCCGGATCGTTGGCACCGCTTTCCACCAGCAGCGCCTGCGCGGGTGCGCTGCTGCCGAAGCGATAGGTGTAGAAGCGGCCATCCAGCAGCCAGGCCAGCGTGCTCGGCTCGCTGCCGGGCTTGCTGCGTGCGTCCAGCCACAGGTGCTGGTAGCCGTTGTCCTTGCCCAGCACCGGGCGCTGGCTGGTGAAGTGCTCGGCCTCGAAACCGGTGGTAACGATGTGGCCGTTGAAATGCAGCGGCAGGTCGTAGCGCGCGGCCTTGTCACCGTGCACCTGCAGCAGGTCCAGCACCACCGGCAGGCCCAGTTCGGGGTGGCGCAGCAGCGCCTGGGTGCGGGTGAACACCACGCCGGGGTAGGCATCGCGCATGGTCGCCGAGGCGATCTGGGTATCGGCGTCGGCCTGGAAGAAGCGCACCTGCGGTGCATGTTCCTCGCCGCGTTTCCAGTCACCCTTGAAGTGGCTCTGCTCGTCCACCACCAGGGTGTTGTGGGCCACGGTCTGCTTGGCCCAGCTGCGGTTCTCGGCCAGGTAGATGCCGCCGCGCTTGGCTTCCACGTTGAGGAAGCGCGCTGCGCCGTAGTCGGTCACCACGGCCTTGCCGTTGTCGTAGAACAGCCAGTTGAGCTTGTCGAAGTGGCCGTGGCCCATGCCCTGCATGGTGTCCTTCTGCACCAGCGCCTGGCCGTCCTCGCCGTTCATGCGCAGGATCGCCAGGCCGCCGCGGTCGCCGTCGGGGCCATCGCGCAGAAGCATCGGCTTGTAGTCGAAAGGTTTGGCCTTGTTGGCCGCCAGCGCCTGCGCCACCTGCAGGCCCTCTGGCGAGAGTAGCAGGCGCTTCTGCTGCTGGGCCACCGACAGCAGATGGTCATCGCCGGTGCGCGCATAGGCGATGCCGATGCCGGCCACCAGTTCCTCGGTGTCGATGCCCTTGTCCAGGATCGCATCGTTGATCGGGAAGAACAGGCCGTCGTAGCTGGTCTGCACCAGCACGTCCACGGCCTTCAGCAGCACACCGTCGCGGCGCGCGAAGATCTTCCGCTGCGGCTCGTTGCGCTCCACGGCGTTGGCGAAGAGCAGGAACGGCGCCAGCGCGTAGCGCTGGTAATACGGGCCTTCCTCGTAATAACCGTCGGGCGAGAACAGCAGATCGATCTGCCGCAGGAAGCCGAATTTATCGTCCTTCTGGCTGCCGCGCAGGGACTTTTCCACCAGTTCCTGGTCGCGCAGCACGTAGCCGGTCATGCCGGTGGCGGCCACCGCCCAGGTCGCGTGGTTGTGGATCTGGTCGTAGTTTTTCGGCTCGCTGATCAGGAATTCGGCCATCGGCCGGAACAGCTGCGACTCGATGGTCTGCCGGTCCTGCGCGGACAGCGCGTCGCGGATCGCGTCGTAGCCCTGGATGGCGTTGACCAGCCACACCGAATCATTGAGCACCTGCCAGAACACGCGGCCGGGAATCTGCCCGCGGCCTTCCGGGTGCGGGCCCAGCGTCGGGTAGAGCTTGGCGTACTGCAGCAGCATGTCGCGCGAGTAGTCGACATAGGCCTTGTCGCCGGTCAGCCGGTACAGCGTGCCGGCCGCCAGCAGCGCCTGGTAGTTGCGCTTGTGCTGTTCATGGGTGCGGCCGCCGCCCTTGTCCTTGGGCACCGGCACGTCGATGCCGGCCGTCATCATCTTCTTCAGCGACTTTTCCGTACGCGCCTGTTCCTTGGCGAACCACGGGTAGCGGCTGCCTTCACTGGCCATCTGCTGCCACTGCGCAGCGGTCACCAGCACCGGCGCGGTGTCGGCCTGGCGCGCGGCGGCAGCCGGGGCCGCCAGCAACGGCGCGGCCGGCAGCAGGGCAAAGGGAACGGCCAGGGCCAGGGAAACGAACAGCGGCTGCAACCTCATCGATCAACTCCGGTGCTGGTGCGGGACAGGGCAACCTCGCCCACCTTGGGATACCAGTCCACCCCCGTGGCCTCGCGCGCGGTCATCGCCAGCGCCGGATCTGCACCGGTGGCGGGCAGGGCAGGGGGGGGCGTCCACAGGCCGCTGGCGGCCTGCTGCAGGGTCACGCTGCGGCTTTCGACGCCGCTGGGAAACACGGTGCTTGCCTGCGGCGACTGCACGTTGCCGCTGAAAGCGATGCCGGCCAGCGAACTGGCGGCGTTGGGTGGGTTCCTGCTGGTGCGGTTGACGATCAGGTTGGCGCTGAAGCGGCTGTTGCTGGCGGCCACGTCGATGCCCTTGGCCGCGTCATGGCCGACGCCGAAGCTGATCTTCGCCACATCCACGAAGGTGTTGCGGCTGATGGTGGCGTTGACCACCGGCGCATAGCCGGACAGCGGCGGATCGGCCTGCGCGTCCATGATCGCCAGCGCCGAGCGGTTGCTGGAACCGGCCAGACGCTCGAAGTAGTTGTTGCTGACGGTCTGGTCGGCGTTGATGATGCGCACGCCGCCGGTGCCGGCCTTGTCGTCGCCGAGGAAGACGTTGTCGAGCACCCGGTTGCCGTTGCCGTGGCGCAGGGTCAGCGCGCCGGCCGAACGATAGAAGACGTTGCCGCGGTAGGTGTTGCCACCTGACTTGTTGGAGACGATCTCGGTCTCGCCGTCGCAGCCTTCGAACCAGTTGTTTTCCACGGTGCTGTTGGAATCGCTCAGCGAGGTGTCGCTGGTGCCGACGCGGATCGTTTCGCCGCCGTTGACGCCGAGCAGCGGGCGCGGCCCGAACCAGTTGTGGTCGATGCGGTGCTGGTTGTCCAGGCCCTCGGTGGCATCGCGCACCACCACCACGGTCGGCCCGGCATTGGTCTTGCCGCGCAGCTGGCTGTGGTCGAGGCGGTTGTGGCTGCCGTACAGCGACACCCAGTAGTCCTGGTCGCTGGCATCGGGGTTGGTGTAGTCGTCGATGACCAGGCCGGTCACCCGGCTGTGGCTGGCCACCGCCTTGCTCGATTCGCGGAAGGCCACCACCGCATCGCCCGGCGTGTAGCCGTTGCGGAACACCAGGTTGGAGACCTGCAGGTAGCTGCCGGCCAGGCGCAGGTCCGAACGCCCGCTGAGGATCACCTTGCCCGGGGTCTGTGCGCGCAGGGTGATCGGCGCGGCCTCGGTGCCCTGGCCCTTCAGCAGCAGACGGGTGTCGGTCCAGGTGCCGTCGGCCAGCACGATTTCATCGCCGGGCTGCAGGGCGGCCGCGGCGGTGGTGAACTCGGCGGCATCGTGGACCAGCCAGCTGGCGGCCTGTGCCGACGAAGTGGTCAGGCAGATTGCCAGACCAGTTGCGAGGAATGATCCGGGAAGCCGGTTGGACGGGCGGTACGAAGTCGATTCGGTGCGCATGAAGTCCTTCCAGGGACGGTCGGGCCGTCGTTTCGGGTGGGTGTGCATACCACTTGCGGGGTCTGTTGTAAGCCAGCTTTCGCGCAAAGTCATGCTGCATCAGCACATTTAATGACGGCCAGGCGGTATGAAGCAAAGGTATTAAGAAAAATCCAGTCCAGTTGGTTGACATTTCTGTGTCTGCATGTCGAAGCTGCGTCCACGCCTGCCAACCAGGCGATCCTTTGGGAGGAGGAAACCATGCGGCAATCTGCCGGAGCTGTACGTACCATCACGCTGTCACCCACGCCCCTCGTCGTGGCTTTGCTTGCCGCGCTGGCCGCCGCTCCGCTGGCGCAGGCGCAGTCCACCACCGGCAGCGCCGGGCAGCACGCCACCACGCTGGACCAGGTGCAGGTCACCGGCATCCGCGAATCGATGCAGAGTTCGATCAACAAGAAGCGCGACGACACGGTCATCGCCGACGTGCTCTCGGCAGACGACATCGGCGATCTGCCGGCGCCGTCGCTGGCCGATGCGATCGAAACGCTGACCGGCGCCGCCTCGACCCGCGACAAGACCGGTGCCTCGGAAATTTCCATCCGCGGCCTCGGCGCCTTCCTCAGCAGCACCAATTTCAACGGCCGCGAGATCACCAACGGCAGCGGCGACCGCTCGGTGAACTTCAACATGTTCCCGGCCGAGCTGATCAATACGGTGGCCATCTACAAGACCCAGCGCGCCGACATCATCGAAGGCGGCGTGGCCGGCACCATCGGCCTGGAAACGGTCAAGCCGCTGGAATACGGCAAACGCTCGGTGCAGTTCGACCTGCGCGGCAGCTGGGCCGAGTACGACAAGAAGTACCGCGATGACGATGGCATCGGCTACCGCGGCACTGCCAGCTACATCGACCAGTTCGAGTTCGGCGACGGCCAGAAGCTGGGCGTCTCGCTGGGCTTCCAGCGCCTGGATGGCACCGACCCGGAAGAGAGCATCACCAGCGGTTCCACCTGGTACGCCTGCGATGGCAACCAGAACGTGACCAACGCCAACTGCTCCGAAGTGGGCGCGCAGGCCATCGCCAACGGTGCGCCGTACTACCTGGTGCCGAGCAGCCGCATCTACCGCCTGAAGCAGGAACGCAACGACCGCCAGAGCGAGTTCGCTGCGGTGCAGTGGCGGCCCAACGATGTGGTCGAAGTGAACGTCGACTTCGAGCACACCCAGCGCAACTGGTATGAAAACCGCAGCGACCTGAGCCTGTCCAACGCGCGCCGTGGCATCACCCAGCGCGAAGTGGACGAAAACGGCATCGTCCGCCACCTGCATGGCAGCACCTCGATTGATTCCACCTCCAACCGCTACTGGCGCGGCGAGGAGTACACCGGTGGCGGCCTGAACCTGATCGTGCGGCCGAGCCCGGCCTGGGAACTGTCCACCGATCTGTCCTACTCGCATACCAACCGCCTGGACAGCGAGCGCATGACCCGCCTGCGGGCCAACCAGCGCGACATCAACAATGCCGTCGTGCCGGGCATCAGCAGCGGCACCACCGGTTATGTCGACTACGACTGGGACTGGCATGGCGAAGTGCCGAGCGTGGCCCTGGCGCCGAACTTCGACGTGCAGAACTGGGATGCGTACTCCGGTGCGGCCCGCGTCACCTCCAGCGCCACCGAGAACGACCACAAGATCAAGGCCGGTCGCTTCGACGCCAGCTTCATGCCGGAGTCGGGCTTCTTCACCCGCATCAAGGGCGGCGTGCGCGCCAGCCAGGCCGACTACCGCCTGCGCGACAACACCCTGGTGACCGACTACGACCAGCGCGTGGCCGCCGACAAGGCGAAGATCATCGCTGCCAATCAGGCCTGCCGCGCACCGTTCCCGCAGAGCGATTTCATGGATGCCGCCAGCGGCAACACGATCTCCTCGTGGGCGTACTTCGATCCCAACTGCCTGTACCAGTCCTTCCGTGGCAGCCTCGACAGCGGCCTGGATCCGGACTTCCAGGATCCGAACAACGTCGACATCACCGAGAAGACGCGCGCGCTGTACCTGCTGGGCGAGTTCAGCAGCAGCCTGTTCGGGCTGCCGGTGACCGGCAACGTCGGCCTGCGCTGGGTCAAGACCGATGTGCGTTCGGAAGGCGTGCGCACCGACCTGCAGATCGAGGACAACGGCGATGGCACGATCCGCCTGCAGCCGACCGGCAACTACACCACCCAGGTATTCAAGGCCGGCAATGACAAGCTGCTGCCCAGCCTGAACGCGGCGTTCGAACTGCGTCCGGACGTGCTGCTGCGCGTCGGTGCCTACCGCGCCATGTCACGCCCGGACATCGCGGCGCTCGGTGCCGGCCGCACCATCAATGTCAGCAGCGATGCCACCTACGGCAACCTGGCCGATGCGCTGGACGACATCAGTGCCAGCGGCAACCCGGCCGCGCAGCCGCTGATGTCCTGGAACGGCGACCTGTCGCTGGAGTGGTACCCGAACCCGGACACCATGCTGGCCGGCGCGGTGTACTGGAAGCAGTTCAACGGCGGCACCGCCACCGCGCTGGTGCCGGAGACCTACACCATCAACGGGCAGACCGTGACCGTGCCGGTGCGCCAGCAGGTGACCACCGACGACGACAGCACCCTGACCGGCCTGGAACTGAGCGTGACCCATCGCCTGTCCTACCTGCCCAAGCCGTTCGATGGGCTGGGCTTCAAGGTCAGCTACAACTACGCCGACGCCGACTACGAGACCCAGGATTCGCGACTGGGCGAGCAGCTGGCCGCCGATGGCAGCGTCATCCCGGCCATCGTGCCGCCGGCCGGCCTCAGCGGTTTCTCGCGGCACGTGCTGTCCGGTTCGATCTACTGGGACGTGGGCCGCTTCAACATCCAGGCCATCGGCAAGTTCCGCTCGCACTACTACCAGGACTTCACCGGCAACACCGCGCAGCAGAACCGCTACTACGACGACAACACCAGCGTCGACCTGCGCATGCGCTACAAGGTCAACAAGCAGCTGTCGCTGTCGCTGGAGCTGATGAACCTGACCAACGAACCGCGCGTGGCGTACCAGCCGCTTTACGGCAATTTCCGTGAAGTGGTGACCTACGGGCGGCGTGCGTATTTCGGTGTACGATACAAGTTCTGAACAGGGCGGCGCGGCCAGTGGTCGCGCCGTCGCTCCATCCGGACCCGCACCGCGCACGGTGGCCCGGGACGGGCCCGGAGGGAACCGCCAAGGGTCAGCCGCATGTCCGCCAACCGCCTCTACCAGACCATCGCCGCCAAGCTCCGCAAGCTGATCGAGGACGGCGAATTTCCGCCGGGCTCGCGCCTGCCGGGCGAGCGTGAGCTGGCCGAACGATTCGGCGTCAGCCGGGTGACAGTGCGTGAAGCCGAGATCGCCCTGGAAGCCCAGGGCTGGATCGCCATCCGCATCGGCTCGGGCGTGTACGTCAAGCCACGCCCGACGCAGGCCTCCGGTGGCCTGCCCGATGTCAGCGCCTTCGACCTCACCGCCGCCCGTGCGGTGTTCGAGGCCGAGGCCGCGGCGCTGGCCGCCAGCAACATCGACGAGGCCGGCATCGCCGAACTGCAGGTGCTGGCCCAGGCGCTGTGCCGCCGCGACCTGACCGATGAGGAAGCCGGCGACTTCGACCGCCGCTTCCACCTGACCATCGCCCGCCTGTCCGGCAACCCGGTGGTGGAGTACTTCATCCAGCAGATCTGGCGCATGCGCAGCGATCTGCCGCGGGTGGCCGAGGTCTACGCGCGGGTCTGCCACGACGACGGTGCCAGCCGTGCCGACGAGCACATGGCGATCTTCGAGGCGCTGCGCAGCCGCGACCCGGTGGCGGCGCGCAATGCCATGCGCTACCACTTCCAGCGCCTGTTCGAGGCGATGCTGGAAGCAACTGAAAGCCAGGCGCTGGAAGAAATCCGCCGACGCACCCAGCAGGACCGCGAGCGCTTCCTGGCAACCACGCGCATCTGAGGGTTTCCAGCCAACGGCGCAGCCCCTCGTGGGGTGGTCGCCGAAGGCGGTTCATGTGTTTGGGTCGGGCGGGTGG
>NZ_JACVTV010000103.1:0-16314 GCF_016624625.1 Stenotrophomonas sp. S41
GCGCCGTTCCCGTGTGCTGCGAAGTTTCCTTCGTAGCGAGCCGCCCATTATAGCCGGCTCTTCCGCTTCGTCAACACCTTTTTTCAAGGCCGTCTCACCGAAGTGGACGTTGTTGCCGATGCCGCTTCGTCGTTGGACCCGAAGGCCTTTCGTCGTTGCGAGCCGCCTATTATGCCGGACTTTTCGAGTCCGTCAACACCTTCGTTCGATCAACTCGTTCGCCGGTGTGGCGTCGCTGTTGGCGTATCGCTTCCGAGGAAGTTGCCACGCCGCAGCAAGGGAGCGAATTCTAGAGATCCTGCAGAATTCGTCAACCCTTTTTTTCAGGAAGATGACAATCGCATCGCGTGTGCCGTGCATGGCACGCGTGCCGGCATCCCTGCGGCGTTGCCCGCGCGTTGCGCGGTCAACGCCGCAAGCGCTATGTATGTACGGATGCATACAGAAGAGACAACGATGGGCACGCAGGTCAGACAGGTGTGGTGGCGCGATCTTTCGGTACCGGCAATCGTGGCCGGCTTCATCACGGTGCTGGTGGGCTTCGCCAGTTCGGCGGTGATCGTGTTCCAGGCCGCACAGGCCGTCGGCGCCGACCAGGCGCAGATCGCGTCATGGATGTGGGCGCTTGGCCTGGGCATGGGCGTCACCTGTATTGGTCTCTCACTGCGCTACCGCGTGCCCGTGGTCACCGCCTGGTCGACCCCGGGTGCGGCAATGCTGGTGGTGGGTGCCGGTGGCGCCTCGCTGTCCGAGGCCACGGGTGCATTCCTGCTCGCGGCGGTGCTGGGCATGGTCGCCGGCTTCTCGGGCATCTTCGCCCGGCTGATGCAGCGCGTGCCGATGGCGCTGGCGGCGGGCATGCTGGCCGGCGTGCTGCTGCGCTTCGGCCTGGATGTGTTCGTGGCGATGAACACCCAGGTCGTGCTCGCCCTGGCGATGTTCGCCACCTGGCTGGCCGGGCGACGCCTGTTCCCGCGCTATGCGGTGATCGCCACTCTGCTGGTCGGCATCATCATCGCTGCCAGCCGTGGCCTGCTGCATGCGCAGGACCTGCACCTGCAGCTGGCCACCCCGCACTGGGTCACGCCCTCGCTGTCCTGGCAGGCGGTGGCCGGCATCGCCCTGCCCCTGTTCGTGGTCACCATGGCCTCGCAGAACATCCCCGGGGTGGCGGTAATGCGCGCCTCTGGTTACAGCGCGCCCATCTCGCCGGTGATCGGCTGGATCGGCGTGGTCAATACGCTGCTGGCCCCCTTCGGCGCCTATGCACTGAACCTGGCGGCGATCACCGCGGCGATCTGCATGGGCCGCGATGCCCATGAGGACCCCGCGCGCCGCTACACCGCGGCCATGGCCGCCGGTGCCTTCTACATCCTGATCGGCCTGTTCGGGGCGACGGTGGCGGCGCTGTTTGCTGCCTTCCCCAAGGAACTGGTCGCCTGCGTGGCCGGTATCGCCCTGTTCGGCACCATCGGCAACAGCCTGGCCAGCGCCCTGGCCGTGGAACGCGACCGCGAGGCGGCGCTGGTCACCTTCCTGGTCACCGCCTCCGGCGTGTCACTGGCCGGCATCGGCTCGGCGTTCTGGGGCCTGGTGGCCGGTTCGCTGTGCCTGCTGGTGCTGCGCCCACGGCTGCAGGCTCAGTAGGACGCCGGCAGGAACGACAGGCCCACCAGCAGCAGCAGGATCGCAGCAAGGCTGAGCACCAGGCCCAGCCAGCTGACGTCACCACGCCGGGCCAGCTCCTGCTCCAGCGCGGCCGGGTCGCTGCCGACCAGCGCGCGGGCCTGGGCGATCTGGCGCTGGCAGTGCCGCAGGTACCAGTGGTTGGCGAACACACCGGCGGTGACACCCAGCGCCAGGCTTGAGATGGACGAGAAGGCCTCCGGCACGCCGAGCAGGGCTTCGGCGACGCTGCTGACCACCAGCACGGCGATCCACAGCATCGCCACACGGTACATGCGCCGGTACATCATCCACGGCAGACCGAACAGGAACGCGGGCCAGTGCCAGGTGCCGGACGCATGGGGCACGCCCTGGTCCAGCCGCCAGCGCCGCCGGTACAGGGCGAAGTTGCGGCCGACCACTGCGGCGTACAGCGCCATGTCGCCTTCCAGCGGCTGGCTGTCCTGCGCGGGGCCCGCCAGCAGCGTCGGCGCCGTGTCGGGCGCGCGGTAGGGGTCATCGATCCCACGGTCGACGACAACCGCCGGAGCGGCGGCGTCGGCCGTCTGGGGCACCGTCTCGAGTTCGGCCAGCGGGCGCCAGGTCGGCATGCCCTCGCACCAGAGCAGGGTGGCGGCCCCTACCCTGCCCTCGGCCTGCAGCTGCCGCAGACCGGCCAGGTCGACCGGCCCCTCGCGCTGGCTGCTGTTGGCGTAGAACCACTGTGCGTCCTGCATGCATCGCTCCTTGTCTGTAACGGGGCCCCGCTCAGGGCTGGGGCTGGCTGGACAGCACCTGCACCAGCACGTGGCGGCCGCCCGGGGCCACGGTCACGACATCCGGACCGGCGTTTGCAGCCTCCAGGCAGACGTACTCGCGCCAGCCATCGCCGACGTCGGCCATCTTCGCCGCCGCTTCAGCGCCGGGGTTCCAGGCCACCAGCGCGCGGCTGCCTTCGGTACGCAGTTCGATGCGGCGCTTGAGCACCGGGTCGCGCAGCACGTAGCGGCCGCCGGCCGGGCTGTAGATGCGGTCGCTGCGGCCGGGGTCGCGCGGGTCGCGCAGCGACCACGGCCCCTGCTGGCGGCGGGTCTGGGCGTAGTTCTCGTACTTGTCCTGGTAGGTCACCCCATCCACGCCGTCCACTTCCACGCGGGTGGCATCGCCCACGCGGAAGTAGTTGTGCAGGGCCTGGGTGAAGGTGGCCGGTGCGCTGCCGGTGTTCTCGGTGACCAGCTGCTGGCGCAGCTCGCGGCCCACGCGCACGGTCATGGTCAGGCGCAGGCCGAGATCCTGCAGCGCCGGCGGCGCCAGGGTCAGCTCGATGCTGCCATCGTCGAGGCGGCGCGCCTGCTGCAGTTCCCACGGCAGGGTGCGGACGAAGCCGTGCGCCGGCACGTCATTGCCCTGGCCCTGGCGGCCAAAGTACGGCCAGCACACCGGGCTGCCGCCACGGATGGGGGTTGGCAGCTCGGCACGCGTGGGCGAAAGCCACATCACGTCGGGCTGGCCCTTGGGCACGAAGGACAGGAGCTGGCCGCCGAACACACTGATGGCGGCGGTGGCTTCGGGGGTTTCCACCAGCCAGGCATCAAGTCCCTGGAACTGGCCGCTGCTGACACCCTGTATCTGTTGCACGGTGGATCGACTCCGTAAGGCCGGCGACTGCACGGCACTGTAGTTGGCGGGAAGACTGAAACGGGTGGGCGCGGCCGGCGTGCGCGGTTCGGCCTGCAGCGCGCGCAGGATGCGCTGGCCGGGGCGGCCATCGGCGTCGGCCCAGCCCAGGCGGCGCTGCTCGACCTGGATCGCGCGCCGGCTGGCATTGCCGATCATGCCATCGGCACTGCCGATATCGTGGCCACGGGCCAGCAGCAGGGTCTGCAGCTGGCGGCGCTCGTCGCGGCCGAGGCCGGGATCATCGGTGGGCCAGGCGGTCGCCAGGCCGTTGCCGCCGCGCAGGCGATCGGCGAGGGTGGCGATGGCCAGCGCGTAGCTTTCGGCGGCGTTGTAGCTGTAGATCGCATCGTAGTTGCGGAAAACCAGCAACGCCGGGCCCTTGGCACCGGCCGGCAGCAGCAGGGCCGCGCGGGCATCGGCCGGCAGGCCCTGCGGCGCGGGGGCGCTGCCATCCAGGCCGGTGATGCCCAGTGCGCGCCAGTCGGCCAGCGCGCGACGCTGGGTGCGCCCGGCCTGCGCCGTCTTGAAGCCCTCGGGAATGCGTACCTCCATGCCCCACGGCTCGCCGCTGCGCCAACCGGCGCGCTTGAGATAGTTGGCGGTGGAGGCGAGTGCGTCGGGAATGCTGGCCACCAGATCGCGGCGGCCATCGCCATCACCGTCGACGGCAATGCGCGCATAGGTGCTGGGCATGAACTGGGTGTGGCCGAAGGCGCCGGCCCAGGAACCGGTGAGTCCCTGCGCCTGCAGGTCGCCCTGCTCGATCAGCTTGATGAGCGCCAGCAGTTCGCCACGGAAGAAGGGCTGGCGACGGCCGGCACAGGACAGCGTGGCCAGCGACTGCAGCAGCGGACGCTTGCCGAACACGCGGCCATAATCGCTCTCCACGCCCCATACGGCGACGATGGTGGCCGGATCGACGCCGTACTGCGCCGATACCCGCTGCAACAGATCGCGATGCTGCAGCAACATGGCGCGGCCATCGTCCACCCGCGGGCGATCGACCAGGGCGGCCAGGTAATCCCAGATCGGCGTGGTGAATTCCGGCTGCGCATCCAGCAGCGGCAGCACGCTGGGGTCGGGCTGCAGGCCGGCGGTGATGGCAGCGAAGCGATCCGCGGCAATGCCCTGCTTGCCGGCCGTGGCCTGCAGCTGCGTCATGCAGCGGGCGAAGGCCGGATCAGCGGCGGGTGTCGGTGGCGCCGTCAACGGCGCGGCCAGCGCGGCGGCCAGGCCGAGCGTGGTCATCAAGGGCATGGCGTCCTCCGTGTTGCCGGTGCTGGGGCCATGTTAGCGCGGGCAGACGGTCTGGCAGGCGCCAGGCATGGCCCGGCGCTACCGATGCGCAGCGGAGGCGCGCAGCAGGCGCAGGCCGTACGCCGGATCGGACGCATTCCAGTGGGCGATGGTTTCCAGCCCGGCCTGCTGCAGCAGGTGGTTGAAGCTGGCATCGGTGTACTTGTGGCTGTACTCGACCCGGATCGGTTCGCCGGCCTGGAAGTGGAAGGTCTGACCGTCCAGGTGCACGTCCTGCTCGCGCTGGCTGACCAGGTCGGTTTCGATGCGCAGGCGCGCGGTGCTGTAGCGGGCCTGGTGGCGGAAGCCGTCAAGATCGAAATCGCTGCCGACCTCGCGGTTGAGGCGGGCCAGCAGATTGAGGGTGAACGCGGCGGTGATGCCGTCGGCATCGTTGTAGGCGGCCTCGATCAGCGCCGGGTCCTTGTGCAGGTCGATGCCGACCAGCGCCAGGCCGTCACCGCCCATGGTCTGGCGCATCGCGCGCAGCAGGGCGATGGCCTCTTCGCCGGCGAAGTTGCCCAGGGTGGAACCGGGGAAGAACAACAGGCGCCGCGCCGCCTGGCGTTCCGGTTCGGGGACCTGCACCGGGCGGGTGAAGTCGGCGCAGACCGGCAGCATCTCCACCTTCGGCAGCGCCGGGGCGAGGTGGTCGATGCTGGACAGCAGCGCGGCGCGCGAGATCTCGATGGGGGTGTAGGCCACCGGATCGTGCAGGGCGGCCAGCAGCAGCGCGGTCTTGCGGCCGCTGCCACTGCCCAGTTCGACCACGTGGGCATGCGCGCCGACGGCGCTGGCGATTTCCGGCAGCACCCTGTCGAGCAGTGCCAGTTCGGTGCGCGTGGGGTAGTACTCGCGGGTGTGAGTGATCTGCTCGAACAGGCGCGAGCCACGCGCGTCGTAGAAATACTTGGACGGCAGCTGGCGCGCGGCGCACGAAAGGCCGGCCACGGCGTCGGCCATGATCTGCTGGCGGCCGGGGGTGAGGTCGGTCAGCGCCTGCAGCGCGTCCTGCACGGTACTCATGGAAGATCCCTCGCCAGGCGCACGCCGGAGAACTGCCAGCGCGCCGGTGGATTGAAGAAGTTGCGGTAACTGCTGCGGACGTGGCCGCGCGGGGTGGCGCAGCTGCCGCCGCGCAACACCCACTGGCCACACATGAATTTGCCGTTGTATTCGCCCAGGTTGCCGCCGAAGGGCTGGAAGCCGGGGTAGGCGCCATAGGCGCTGGAGGTCCATTCCCAGACATCGCCGAACAGCTGGCGCAGGCCCGTGCCCTGCCCTGCATGGGGATGCAGCTGGTCGTCGTCGGCGAAGTGGCCGCTGGGCGGCTGCGTGGCGGCGACCGCTTCCCATTCGAATTCGGTCGGCAGCCGTGCCTCATGCCAACGCGCGCAGGCGTCGGCTTCGTAATAGCTGAGGTGGCAGACCGGCGCATGTGGATCGAGCGCGCGCCAGCCGCCGAGGGTGTACTCGCGCTGCAGGTCGTCGTGCCAGTACAGCGGGTGCTGCCAGCCCTCGGCCTCGCACAGGGCCCAGCCTTCGCTGAGCCACCAGCGCGGATCGCGGTAGCCGCCGGCATCGACGAAGGCGCGGTACTCGCCGTTGCTGAGCGGGCGCTCGGCGATCGCGTGTGCGGGAACAAGTACGCGGTGCGGCGGCGATTCGTTGTCGTAGGCGAAGGGCGCGTGCTGCGGCCAGCGCGCTGCGCCGACGCTGACGATGCTTTCTTCCCGTGCAACCCAGCCCTGTGCGCTGGCCGCGCTGGTGACCGCCGCGAGGTCTTCGCGATAGGGCGGCTGCAGCGGGTTGCACCACAGCGCGTGCTTGATGTCGGTCAGCAGCAGTTCCTGGTGCTGCTGTTCGTGCTGCAGGCCCAGCTGCAGGTGCTGCAGCGCCTCTTCACCGAGATCGCCATCGGCCAGGCGCGCCAGCACCTGCTCATCGACGTGCCGGCGATAGTCGCGCACCTGCTGCAGCGAGGGCCGCGACAGCAGGCCACGGCGTGGGCGGGCATGGGCCGGGCCGAGGCTCTTGTAGTAACTGTTGAACAGGAAATCCCAGGCCGGATCCCACGGCTGGTGGCCACGTACGCTGGCCAGCACGAAGCGCTCGAAGAACCAGGTGGTGTGGGCCAGGTGCCATTTGGCCGGGCTGGCATCGTCCATGCTCTGCAGCATCGCGTCTTCGGCGCTGAGCGGTGCGGCCAGTTGCTGGCTGCGTCCACGCACGTGGGCGAAGTGGCTGGCGAGTTCACGCTGCGGGGCAGCGACGGCGAGGGTTGCGCTGTCCATGGGCCCAGCTTCGGCTGCCACGGGTGAGCGCGATGTCATCGCGTGGGGTCAGCGCATTCACATCGTGCCCATTCAAGAACCCTGCGCCAACGCCGCTAACGGCAGTGCTGCGGCCGTGTAGTGACCGCGCTGGAATTACCGCTTGTCCGATCATCCGCTCCGCCAGCCTGCGCATTACCTGTTCGTGCTGCCCGCCCTGCTGGTCGCACTGGTGCTGTGGGCCACCCTGGGCAACGAGGATGTGGGCCGCGCCGGCCAGCGCGTGCTGCCCTGGCTGCTGGCCTGCCTGGGCGCGGGGCTGGCGCTGATGTACAACCAGGTGCGCACGCTGTGCCTGCTGCTGCTGGTGGCGGCCGTGTTCACGGTGCTGCACCCGGACCTGGCCCACTACCTGCGGCTGGGCTACGTCAGCCCGCTGACGCCGCTGCGCTTCCATGCGGTATCCACCTGGCTGCCGCTGCTGTTTGCCGTGCATGCGCTGTGGCCCGAGCGTGGCCGGCGCCGCCAGGACCTGCTGCTGCGCGGGATCGGCAGCGGCACCCTGCTGGCGATCTTCATCCTGCTGGCCGCGCAGCAGCCGCAGGGCATGCATGACCTGCTGTCAAACCGGCACTTCGCCTGGATTCCGAGCGACTGGAACGCGCTGGCGCAGCTGCCGGCCCTGCTGTTCCTGGCGGCGACCGCTGCGCTGGGCTGGCAGGCCTGGCGGCGGCCGCGCCCCCTGCACACCGCGATGCTGCTGGCGCTGCTGTGCCTGTGGTGGATGCTGCCGCGCATCTTCCTGCAGCCGGCGCTGCTGCCGGCGCTGAGCGTGGCCGCACTGCTGCTGATGCTGGGCGCCACCCTGCAGGAATCCTTCCACATGGCGTTCCGCGATGAGCTGACCGGACTGCCGGGGCGGCGCGCCTTCAACGAAACCCTGCAGCGTGCCGCGGGCACCTACAGCATCGCGATGGTGGACGTGGACCACTTCAAGAAGTTCAACGACACCCACGGCCACGACACCGGCGATGACGTGCTGAAGCTGGTGGCCTCGCGGCTGGCGCGGGTGGGCGATGGCGGCCGCGCGTTCCGCTATGGCGGCGAGGAGTTCGCGGTGGTGTTCCTGGACCGCGCGGCACCGGCCTGCGTGGATGCGGTGGAAGCGCTGCGGCAGAGCATCGAGGACAGCCGCATGCAACTGCGTGACCGCAGCACGCGCAGCCGTGACGACGCGGCCGGGCAGCAGCAGCGCGGCCGCGGCGGCAGCGGCCAGGTGGTGCAGGTGACGGTGAGTATCGGCCTGGCCGACAGCCGCATCGATGCGCGCCCGGCCGGGGTGGTCAAGGCCGCCGACCAGGCGCTGTATGCGGCCAAGGAAGAAGGCCGCAACCGGGTCTGCGCGCACGGCGGCCAGCGCGTGCTGGCGGTGCGCGGCGGCGCCGAGGCTCAGACCGCGTCGAGGTAGTACCAGCGGCCGTCGATGCGCAGGAAGCGGCTGTGCTCGGTCATCCGCACCGCGCTGCCACCGCCGATGCGGTAGCGGGCGGTGAAGCGCACTTCGGCGCTGTCGGGGCCGGTGACGGTGTGATCGTTCACGGTCAGGCCCAGCCACTGGGTGCGCTGGCCTGGTGCCTCGTCCAGCGAAAGTTCGGCCGGGCGCGTATCCGGGTGCCAGGTCTGGCGCAGGTAGTCGGCCAGCTGCCGTACGTAGGCGCTGTAGCGCGAACGCATCAGGCGCTCGGCATCCGGGGCGGCCTCGCCAGCGTGGTAACGGCCGCAGCAGGCGGCGTAGTCGGCGGGCAGGCCGCAGGGACAGGGATCGGCGGGTGTGCGGGTCATGCCGGTATTGTCGCGCGGGACGCGGCCAGCATCCATCGGCGATAGGCGTATGCTGTCGCCCCCCATCCAAGTGTCGATCGCCGTGCTGGAACTGGTTCCCCCTGAGTTGTGGTGGTTGGTGGTGATTGCCTTCATCGCCGGCCTGGTCGATGCGGCGGTGGGCGGCGGCGGGCTGGTGCAGCTGCCGGGCCTGTTCACGGTGCTGCCGCAGCAGACGCCGGCGATGCTGTTCGGCACCAACAAGTTCAGTTCGATGTTCGGCACCGGCGCGGCCGCCTGGCGCTATGCGCGCAACGTGCGCTTCCCGTGGAAACCGGTGCTGTTCGCCGCCGGCACTGCCTTCATCTTCTCCTTCGCTGGTGCCACCGCGGTCAGCCTGCTGCCCAAGGAGGCGGTGCGCCCGCTGGTTCTGGTGCTGCTGGTGGCGATGCTGGGCTACACGCTGTGGAAGAAGGATTTCGGTGCACTGCACCGGCCGCAGGAGATCGGTCGCCGCGAGCTGGCGATCGCCCTGGCCATCGGCGCGGCGATCGGCTTCTACGACGGCTTCTTCGGGCCGGGAACCGGCAGCTTCCTGATCTTCCTGTTCGTACGCTTCTTCGGCCTGGATTTCCTGCGCGCCTCGGCGGCGTCGAAGGTAGTGAACCTGGCGACGAACGTGGCGGCGATCTCGTTCTTCATCCCCACCGGCAACATCCTGTGGCTGTTCGCGCTGCCGATGGCGGCGGCCAACATCTTCGGCTCGGTGGTGGGCACGCGGCTGGCGCTGAAGGGCGGCACGCCGTTCATCCGCAAGCTGTTCGTGGGGCTGGTGGTGGTGCTGATCGCGCGGATGGCGTGGGATACGTTCCGCGGGGCGTGATCCACCGCGTCGCTGGCGCCTCACTCCTATGTGGGCGATCGGATGAGGGCGCATGGCAGGACACGCCGTGAACCCATCCATGGGGGCTCGTGAGCGCCATCCATGGCGCTCGCGGTCCTGCCATGCGCCCTCACCCAACCGCTGCCCGGCCTCTGCGCGAGCGCGGAAGCTGGGAGCAAGAGCAGAGCGGCTTCTGGTAGGTGCCAACCTTGGTTGGCACGCTGTTGCTGGTCGCGCAGAGCAGCCGAGCATGGCTCGGCTCTACAGGGGATTGCTGGTCGCGGCAGTGCCGGCCGAGGCGGTCAGGCCTCGGCTTCTTCCGGTTCGTTGGCCTGCTGGCGGCTGCGCTCGGGCAGCTTCAGGCGCTTGCCTTCTTCGTCGTACTCGATGAGCAGGACGCCCGAATCGTGGCGGCCGCTGATCTCGACGAAGCAGGCGCCGCCGATGAACGGCTCCAGCGTCATCACCGACTTCAGCGGGGTGGCGACCACCATCTGGAAGCCGAAGTTGTCGAAGATGTTCATCGCCAGCGCGGTGAACTCGTTGTCGGCCTTGTCGAAGGCTTCGTCGAGCACGACGGCGGCATAGCTGGGCAGCTGGCTGTCGGCGCCACCGAGCTGGTAGCGCAGCGCCGCGGCCAGGCAGGTGGTGGCCAGCTTCTGCCGCTGGCCACCGGACTTGCCGGCGCCGCTGCGGTAGATCTCGACCTGCTGGCGCGTTTCCGCATCCAGCTCCACGCCGATGAACTCGACGTGCATGCGCACGTCCAGCACCAGCTCGCGCCAGCGCTTGTCCTCGCCTTCCTGCGAACCGAGGCGGTTGACCAGCTGGCGCAGCACGGTGAACTGCGATTCGGCCAGCTCGCGCTGTTCGGTCTGCTGCTGCGACAACACCTCGCGCAGCTGCAGGTGGAACTCACCCACTTCCGGCAGGCGGCGGTCGCTCAGCTCGATGGTCAGCAGGGTGCCGCGGTTGAACGGCACCTGTTCCAGGCTGGCGTTGACCTCGTCCAGGCGCTGGCCGATCGACTTGCGGGCCTCGGCACTGTGGCGCTGCAGGGCCAGCAGGTTGTTCTTGCTCTGGTTCTGCAGCAGGTCGAAGAAGCGCTCTTCATGCTGCGGCAGGCCATCGCGTTCCAGGCGTTCCAGGCGGGCGAGGAAATCCTCGGCCGAGGCCACCGATACGGTGAAGTCGCCCGATTCTTCCGGCCACTGCTGGATGAAGCGGCGGAAGCAGCCCAGCAGCAGGTTCTCGACACGATTGACGTCCTGCTGCGAGGACGACAGCTGTTCGTTCAGCGCGTTACTGACCTGGCGCATGTGCGCTTCCAGCGTTTCCAGGCTGAGCGGCCCCTGCTCCTGCAGGCGCTCGGCCAGGCCCGCTTCCTGGTCTTCGGCCAGCGCCGGCAGCACCAGGGCGCGGCTCTGCTGGCGGGCACGGTCCAGGCGGTCGCGTTCGCGCACCAGCTGGCCGCGCTCGACGCGGGTGTCTTCATAGGTCCGGCGGGCCTGCTCGATATCGGCGCGCACGGCGTCGATCTGCTTGGCCAGGCGGGCCAGGTCGGCGTTGCCTTCGCGCAGGTCGCGCAGGGTGGCTTCGATATCGGCCAGGCGCTGCTGCGGCGCGACCACGTCGATCTCGTTCCACTGGATGCCGATCAGTTCGTGGCAGGCCAGGCGGCGTTCGTTGTCGCGGTCACGCTGGCCGCGCAGGCTGGCGATATCGGTATCGCAGCTGGCGATGCGCTTGGCCAGTTCCTGCGCTTCGCGCTCGAACACGACGAGCTTGTCGCGGTTGTTGAAGCCGAGGATCCAGCGGCGACGGTCGTTCACCGCGCTGCGGTCATCCTTCTCGAAGCGGTCGCCCGGATGCTT
Source organism: Stenotrophomonas sp. S41 (assembly GCF_016624625.1). Lineage (NCBI taxonomy): Bacteria > Pseudomonadati > Pseudomonadota > Gammaproteobacteria > Lysobacterales > Lysobacteraceae > Stenotrophomonas > Stenotrophomonas sp. S41. Next base: position 11,493 of record NZ_JACVTV010000103.1, read on the forward strand.
GACCTGGCCTTCGCGGGTGATGCCGCGGTCGACGTTGCGCAGCTGCTTGGCATCGACGCATTCGTAGTCGAAGCGCTTGCCCAGCTCGCGGCGCAGCCAGCCTTCGAAGGCGTGGTCACGCAGTTCCAGCTTGTGCAGCAGCGAACGCGCGGACGGTTCGCGGGCGAACGCATCGTCGTTGCGGCGCACGCGGTAGTAGGTGAAACGCATGCCGAGGTGGGTGCGGTTCACCCAGTCGGCCACTTCGTTGTAGTGCTTGTCGTCCACCAGCAGCGACTGCGCGAAGCCGCCCAGCACGCGCTCGATGGCGCCCTGCCAGTTCTGCTCCTCGGTGCGGACCTGGATCAGTTCGCCGACGAAGGGCAGCGAGGCTTCGGAAATGCCGGTTTCCTCGGCCAGGCGTGCGCGCAGCTTCTGCATCGGTGCGGGAATGCTGGACGGCGTGCGCTGCATCGCTTCCAGTTCGCCACGCACTTCGCCGAAGCGACGTTCGTCATCGCGCTTGCCGCCCAGCCGTTCGCTGATCGCATCGTCCAGCGCCGCCGAAGCACGCTGGCGGTCCTGCAGTTCGTTCTGTGCGCGCTCGACCAGTTCGGAGAACCCGTGCGCGTCTTCCGGCAGTTCGGCCTGCAGGTGGCGCGCGGCCTCGCGGGCCTGCGCCTGCTTGGCCAGGCGGCGGTCGCGCTCGGCTTCGGCGCGGCCCTGCTCGCGTTCCAGTTCCTCGATGCGCTCACCGCCCTGCTGGCGGCGCTGCAGTTCCAGCTCGGCCAGGCGCTCGGTGTGGTTGTCCAGCGCCGCACGGCGCTGGGCTTCTTCGCCCAGCAGGCCGCGGTCGCGCACGTCCATCTCGCGCAGGCGCGCTTCGATCAGCAGCTGGCGGCGGCTTTCGCGGAAGCTGTCGATGCCCAGCTTGAGGGTCTCGTCATCGCCGCGCTGGCGATGCATGTGCTTCAGTTCGGTGTAGTGCGCGCGCGCCGGCAGCAGGGTTTCCACCTGGCGGCGCGCGGTGACCACCGCCTGGTGCGCACCGTCGAGTTCGGCGAAATCACTGACCAGGCGCTCGGCGGCATCGAAGGTGCGCGGCGTGTCCAGCATGAAGTCGCGCAGGAAGACGTTGAGGTCGCCCAGGTTCTTCGCCGACTGCGTCTTGTGCAGCAGGCGCAGCGCCATCTCGTTGTCGATGCCCAGCAGGTGGCGGAAGCGCTCGGCGTAGCCGGAGAACGTATCGAAGTGGTGGATGTCGGCCAGCTTCTGCTTCAGCTTGCGCAGGTCCAGGTCGAAGCCACCGAGGTCCTTGGCGATATCGAACGGGCGCTCGGCGATCATGTAGTGCTTGCGCACGTCGCCGGCCGAAGTGCCGTTGCCGGAGATCCACAGCAGTCGCACCAGGCACACCACGCGGCCATCGCCGGCGCGGTATTCCAGCACCAGTGCGGTCCAGGTCGCGCCCTTGCGCAGGTACTGGGTGGCGATTTCGCCGGTGCCGCTGTCCTGCTGGTCGGCCCACGCGCCACGCACGTAGGAGACCAGGTTGCGGTCGCGGCCACTGCGCTCGGCTTCACGCGCGGCGGCGTTGAAGTCGACGATGGCTGGCGGCGTCAGCAGCGCGGACATCGCATCGAGCAGGGTCGACTTGCCCGAGCCGGAACGGCCGACGAACAGGAAGCCGCGCTCGGCGATCGGCACTTCGGTCAGGCCGTTGAAGGTGCCCCAGTTGTGCACCTGCAGGCGGCGCATGCGGAACTGCTGCAGGCGCGGGTCCGGCAGGCCTTCATTGAACAGGGCGGGAGTGTGCTTGGAAATGGCCATGCGGTGCTCGGGTCTCTCAGGCTTCTGCAGCCGGGGTTTCGCGCAGCTGGCGGTACACCGCCGAAAGCTGGGACACGTCTTCGGCGGAAAACATCAGCTTCAGCGCCGGCGAGACTTCGTGGCGGTCTTCCTGGCCGCCGAGGCGGGTCAGGATGTGGTTGTCCTTCATCTTCTGCACGGCCGAGGCGACGCGGCGGTTGAAGCCGGCGCGGTCGGTGGACAGGTTCTTCTCGTAGATCGCCAGCGCTTCGGCCATCTCGGCATCGGCGACGACGGCGCGGTTGCCGCGCGCATCGGCCTCGGCCAGCTGCTGGCGCAGGTACAGCAGCAGCACCGAATCGATGAAGGTCAGCGGCGAGGTGCGCAGCAGCACCGGCGCGTCGACGTCTTCGGTATCGGCCTGGCGGGTGAACGCCACGCCGCTGTCACGGTCCAGCACCAGTTCCAGGAACAGGTCGGCCAGTGCCGAGCGGATCGCGGCTTCGCTGCGGATCAGCGCCGGCCACAGCTTGGCGTGGCGCAGCTGGTCGATGCTGGGGCCGATCAGCAGCTGGCACAGCGCGCGGCGCGCATCCAGCGGCAGGCGGCCGGTATCGCCCATGTAATAGACGTCGTTGCCACGACGCGGCTGTGCGGCAACCGGTGCCGGTTCGGCCTCGTAGGCGTCTTCGACCAGGTCGGGCGCCGCTGCTTCGATGGGATCTTCATGCCAGCTCATGGCGTCTCTCCTGGGTGAACCAAACCAGCGGAATACGTGCGCGGCGCACCTGGCCGTCGCCGCCGCGCCATTGCGCAAGCTCCTGCTCGCCGGCGACCACGTTGCCGAAGCGCGTGCCCAGCGACAGATAGCCGATGACGCTGCCCAGGCCCTGCGGCGCTTCGCGCTGGGCCAAGGCTTCGGCGATGCTCAGGCGCGGCTGTGCGTCCAGCAGTTCGTGCAGGTCGCGGCGCAGGGTACGGAAGTCGATTTCCGACGAGGCCACCAGGTCGCCCACGCTTTCCAGGCTGATGGCGGCTGCATCGTTGTATTCGACGTTGCCATCGACCTGCGCGCTGCGCGGGTCGTGCAGCTTCCACTGCGACCACGAACGCAGGCGGCTGGTGGTCAGCTGCAGGTCGCGGCCGATGCTGCGCTGGGCGGGGAAATCATCGCGCAGGGCCAAGGCTTCGGACTGCGCCTGTTTCAGCAGCTGGTTGAGGCGGCGCTGTTCCAGGTAGCCACGGCTCTGCACGAAGCCGCGCAGGCTGCGCGCGAAGTTCTGCAGCACGTCGTGCACCTGGCCGCCGCGTTCCAGCATGGTGCTGGTGAAGCCGCGCAGAAAGTTGCGTTCGTTGCGGTCCAGGCGACGGGCGAAGCCGCGCGCGAGCACGGCCTCCAGCGCGGCGTCGAGCTGGGCGCTCTGTTCGGCATCGTTGAGCAGGCGCCAGAACGCCTGGAAGCTGCGGCCGGCATCGCTTTCGCCGATGACGTCGACGCCTTCGAACAACTGCGACAGCACGTCGCCGCGCTCGCCTTCGTCGTCGATGATGCGTTCGCGGAAATCGCGGTTGAGCTGCTCGAAGTCATCGCGCACGCGGCGGAAGTCCTCGGTCAGTTCGTCGGCCAGGCCGATGATCTGGCGGGTGCGCTCCAGCGCGCGCTTGCCATCGAGGGCGACCACGCGGCCGGCGCCGACGCGGGCGATCTCGGCATCGATGCGGTCGCGCTCGTCGTGCAGCGCGGACAGGCGCGCATCAGGATCGGCTTCGGTCTGTGCGGCCAGCGCGGAGAGCTGCTCGATGACCAGCGCCAGGCGGCTTTCGGTAGCGGCCACGCGGGCCTGCTCCAGGCTGTCAGCGAAACGGATCGCCTGCAGCGCCTGGGTCGACAGCTCGTACTGCTCCTGGTCGGCGCCTTCGGGCAGGCGGCGTTCCAGCCAGCCCTGGGCCAGCCAGTGGGCGATGTAGGCCTGGGCGGTACGCGGCAGCTCGCGCGACAGTTCGTCGCCGGCCAGCTGGTCCAGCGCGCGTTGCAGGCGCTCGTTCAGTACCGAGGACGGCAGCGTGCGCTCGCCGTCCATCAGCAGGCCCTGCAGCAGGCCGATGATTTCCGGGGCGTGGTCGGCGGCAAGCAGCTTCCACTGGGGCTGTTCGCGCAGATGGCGGTAACGGGCAATACGTTCGCGGTGCTTCATGCAGCGAAGGGATTCATGGACGCAGAAGGCTGCGGGCAGCCATGCACGGCCGCCGCGGGGGCAGCCGTGGACGTGCCGGCCACGCGGGGCCGGCGCGGTGCGGGCAAGCGGTTCAGCGCCTGCCGCCCACTTCGATGAAGCGCAGGAACTCGGCGCGGGTACGCGCGTCGTCGCGGAAGCTGCCCAGCATCTTGGAGGTGACCATGCTGACGCCGCGCTTGTGGATGCCGCGGGTGGTCATGCATTCGTGGGCGCCTTCGACGACCACGCCGACGCCGATCGGCTGCAGCACATCCTGGATGCACTGGGCGATCTGCGCGGTCATCTTTTCCTGCACCTGGAAGCGGCGGGCGTAGGCTTCGACCACGCGGGCCAGCTTGCTGATGCCCACCACCTTGCCGGCCGGCAGGTAGCCGACGTGCACGCGGCCGATGATCGGCGCCATGTGGTGTTCGCAGTGGCTTTCGTACTCGATGTCGCGCAGGACGATCAGTTCGTCGTAGCCGGCCACTTCCTCGAAGGTCCGCTCCATGTAGGCGCGCGGGTCGTCGCGGTAGCCGCTGAACCAGTCGCCATAGGCTTCGGCGACACGGCGCGGGGTATCCAGCAGGCCTTCACGGGACGGGTCCTCGCCGGCCCAGCGCAGCAGGGTGCGCACCGCATCCTCGGCCTGGTCCTGGGTCACATCGCCCTGCAGGGCGGCCTTTTCGTTGTTCTTGCTCATTGCGTACAGCGTCCCGAACGGGGGGCGAGCATCGTACCCGACCGGGGGGTGGGTCGTCCTGTGGGGACGGTTCATCGGGTGTATCTTATACACAAATCCGAGCCCACCAGGCGGA
>NZ_JACVTV010000104.1:0-15929 GCF_016624625.1 Stenotrophomonas sp. S41
TGTGGGTCGTAACAGCTCGGGCCAGACTTCGGACTTCAAGCAGGATTATGTTGGTAGCGGTGATAAAGATAAGGTAAATGGGCAGCGGAGGAATGGCGTATGATGATCATGATGCGAATTCTGGCGCTATCGAGCCTGTGTGTATCGGCTTGCGCGTTCGCCCAACAGCCAGGGAGTGCTGAGTACAACTCGGTCTACCTTCCGGCACATGGTGTGGGTGACACTGTACGTCAGGGTGTTAGGTGGGGTGCTCTTGCAAGAGGTTCAAATTTGACACTTGGCTGGTCAGTTGGCTCTGCCACAGAGGAGCAAGCGGTAGCTCTTGCCACGCAAGACTGCATTGCGCGCGGCGGTCTTGACTGTGAAAGGCTACAGACCTTCTCCAATGTGTGCGCAGCCGTTGCTGTTGGACCCGAGAATCGCCGCTACGTCGGGGATACGAAGTCGCTCTCTCGAGTTCGCAAACAAGCGCTAAAGGATTGTGGTTCGCCCGAGTGCAAGATTCTTTTCGAGGGCTGTGCGCTTCCGTAGGTCCTTGGGTATGAAGGTCGCTTCAGCAGAATGGCTCTCTGCTGAACCTTGGTTGAGTACGCCGGCCAATAATATTGAGATCCGCAACGTGGTCTTAGCAGCCGGAGCCTGGCTTCGGACTTCAGGCAGAACTATATTGCGGGCCCGATTGCAAGATCACTTTTTTAAGGCTGCGCCCTTCCCTGAAGCGTATGAATCTACTCGGGCCCTAGCGGTCCGGGCCTTATGAAGCCTTATCGCAACTAACGCTGGTGCGTTTAATGTGCACCATGGTCTAGTAGGCGAACACCGTCGTTGCCCTTACGGCCATTGCGATCATCTCGGCATATCTTCTTTCCGGTACCGAGATCTGGGCACGAGTGTTTTGCTGGACTATGACGGCGGCCTGAAGTCGGCTGCCGGTCAGCAGGGCGGTGCTGAAGTGTTGATGTTGGTGCTGATGGTCATGGCACCGCCGATGGCGGCCATGTTCTTCAACGGCACGCTGGGCCAGTTCGTGGCGAACTCGAGCTTCGGTAATGTGGGTCGTAACAGCTCGGGCCAGACTTCGGACTTCAGGCAGGATTATGTTGGTAGTAAGGCCGTGTCTGAGAAGGTGAGACCATGACTGTTAAGCTCAAACTACTAGCTGCATCTTTGCTGTTTATTTCCGTCGCCTCGTTTGCTCAGCAGCCGGGATCTGTGGAGTACAACACAGTTCTCATGCCTGCACACGGTGTTGGCGATACAAAATCCCCAAGATCCGGAGTAAGGTGGGGGGCTTACGCTCGCGGCGATGACCGGACGCTAGGGTACACAGTGGGCGGCAGGACTGAGGATGAGGCCCGGGCGCTCGCGGTCGAAGATTGCAAGGCGCGGGGATCCACCAACTGCGTTGCCATTAAGACCTTTCTTAATGCATGCATTGCCGTTGCTGCTGCCGACATAAATCACCGCTTCGCGACGATGTCGCCCAAGGGCTTGCGCTGGGTTCGTCGCGAGTCCTTAAAGGACTGTGGCTCTAACTGCAAGATTGTTTACGAGGGATGTGCGGTTCCCTGAGAAGGAGTAGGGCTGAGGCGAGCTTCATGCAAGCCCCAGCTGCAGGGTGATGTCATTTCCCTGCATGAGCCTGACTGCATTTCTGACCAACACGCTGCCGAATGAGATCCACAGAGTTGTCGCCAATGACGACGACGACATCGAAGACTCGATCGACGACAACCATGCGCACCATGGGTCTGATCTTCGCGTTGGTCGACGCACTGCCTGTAGACAAAAGTGACCAGAACGCAGCACCCAGCGCACCGTCACCTCGCTGACGGGCATCGGCATTGCAGGCCCATCGGTGATTGGTGGCGCCATGCTGTTGCTTTACAAGATTGCCCTGGTGCTGTTCGTCGTCAGCTTCGGGCCGTTGTTCATCCTCTGTCTGCCGTTCGACCAGACCAAGGACCTGTGTTGGTGCTGATGTTCATGGCACCGCCGATGGCGGCCATGTTCATCAACGGCACGCTGAGCCAGTTCGTGGCGAACTCGAGCTTCGGTAATGTGGGTCGCAACAGCTCGGGCCAGACTTCGGACTTCAAGCAGGATTATGTTGGCAGCGGTGAGAAGGATAGGAACCACAAGACATGAGCAGACTAGTTGGCATCATCCTCACGCTTGGCGGCCTGCTTTCTGTGACTGCGTCTGCACAGCAGCCTGGAACGCCGCAGTACAATTCGGTCTATCTGCCTGGGCACGGGGTAGGGGATACACGGCCTAAGGCGGTGAAATGGGGGGCGTGGGCAAGAGGGGATGACAGACAGCTTGGATATTCTCTGGAAGGCCGGACAAAGAAGGAAGCTGAAGCATTGGCTGTTGCAGACTGTTCGGCTAGGGGCTCGAAAAATTGCGTTCCAATCGACGCCTTCCACAACGCATGCGTCGCTATAGCTGCTGGGCCCGACGATCGTAAGGCCGTCATTACGGATAAAGGCTTGAAGTGGGGCCATAAGCGCGCGTTGAAGATCTGTAAGGGCGACTGTCAAATCATCTTTGAAGGCTGTGCCCTTCCTTGACGGGTCAGTCAATTGAGTTCGGACTTCTAAGTAGCAACGTAGTGAACGTTGCGGCCGGTATGCACGCTGCTGTGCTGCGGGCTGAGCAATGTGTCTCTTCGCCCGGTGCGCCGTCATTCGATAGAAGGGCGGTGTTACGGGGCCAGTTCGTGGCGAACTCGAGCTTCGGTAATGTGGGTCGTAACAGTACTGGTCAGACTTCGGACTTCAAGCAGGATTGGGTGCAGAAGTCGAACGGCGCCGGCGGCAGTTCAAACAAGGAAAAGGGGCGAGACTAATGATTGCGATAGCTAGACTCATGGTCGCGATGATTCTTCTATCACCTATGGCGGCACGCGCTCAGCAAGCTGGAACACCTGAGTACAACAGCGTTTTCTTGCCTGCCCATGGCGTTGGAGATGCCAAGGCGCCTAAGCCTCCGAAGTGGGGTGCTTGGGCAAAGGGGGCTGATCGAAATCTCGGCTGGACATTCTCTGCGAACAGTGAAGATGAAGCCCGTGCCCTAGCGATTAAGGACTGTGAGGCGCGCGGCTCACACGATTGCAAGGTTTCAAAAACATTCTTTAACGCTTGCGCCGCCATTGCAGCCAGTGCCAATGATCGTTGGTATCAGATTTCACCGGAGGGAGAGCGGTTTGTTCGCCGTGAGGCGCTCAAATCTTGTGGCGCCGAATGTAAAATTGTTTTTGCAGGCTGCGCCTTTCCCTGAGTGCTGATTCTGAACCGACTTCAGATTGGATGCTCTTGGCTTCTTCGGTAAATAGCAGGCGCTTCATATGTCTAAGCCGAGTGACGAAGGCGTAATCGCCGGCAATCTGCGCACCACTTCGGAATTCAGGCAGGATCATGCTGGTAGCTTTGCTGGTAGTGCCCGATAGGGGAATCAAGGGATGAGTGTTCTCACAAAGATTGTAATTGTCTCTACTCTCTTCTTGTCGGCTGCCGCATTTGCGCAGCAGCCAGGGTCAGTCCAATACAACACTGTGTATCTTCCTGGGCATGGCGTGGGTGATACCAAGGCGCCCCCTGCCAAGTGGGGGGCATGGGCGAGAGGTGATGACCGCACATTGGGTATAACCTTTGATGGCAGAACCGAGGACGAGGCAAAAGCGTTGGCAGTCGCTGACTGTCAGGCGAAAGGCTCGAAGAATTGTCTTCCAATGGAGACGTTCTTCAATACGTGTGCCTTGGTGGCGGCGGGTCCCAGCAATCGCATCATTCAGACTTCCAACCGGGGCCTGCCCTGGGGGCGTCGTCAGGCTCTCAAGGCTTGTGGAGATGACTGCAAGATTGTTGTTGAAGGGTGCGCGCTTCCCTGATATGCGACGTTCATCTTGGTTTGGGGCGCTTGTCGGCTAGTTCATCGCGGCCTAGCCAATCTCCTTGTCGGCGTGAAGCTGACTGCATTTCTGACCAAGACGCTGCCAAAGTGATCCACAAAGTTGTCGCCTAAGAAGGCGGGCGAGGAATTTAATGATGAATACTATACTTAGAGTGGCTGTCGCCTTTGCCTTGGTCCTTTCAGCTGTTGCCTCCGCGCAGCAGCCTGGTAGCGCGGAATACAATAGTGTATTTCTCCCCGCTCAAGGAGCTGGGGATACACGCTCTCCGGATCCAAGAATAAGGTGGGGATCTGTTGCTGGTGGCGACGATGAGATTTGGGGCTATACCTTGGTTGGGAAAACTGAGGCTGAGGCCCAAGCGCTGGCGGTCGCTGATTGTCAGGCGCGCGGATCAAAGAATTGTGCTCCTCTGCGGACATTCTTTAACTCTTGCATAGCAGTAGCAGTTAGTTCGAGTGATCCGGATAATCGTGTCGGTAAAATGTCGCCTAAGGGCCTGCGATGGGTTCGACGTGAAGCCACGAGGGAATGCGGCGCCGACTGCAAGATTGTTTACGAGGGATGCGCGGTTCCCTGAGAAGAAGCGATGGTTGGGGTGAGCTTCATGCGAGCCCCAGTTGCTCGTCAGATAAGCGCTATGTCAATAGTTGCGGAACACAAGGTCGCGGCGGACTCGTTGGCTCGATTGCTTGCATCGGTACTTCGAGGTCTTCAATATTCGTGCGTGTAGAACGGGTTTTGAGGCATCATGCCAGTCAGGTTAAAATTCTGCGCCATCTGAGCTCCGGAGATCTGCCCTGCAATAGTGGAGGTCAGGCCTCGGACATCAAGTGGGCTGATGTTGGAAATTCTAAGAACACCGAACGGCAGGCGCGTCATACATCTAGGCCAACTGAGGAGGGCGTAATTGGCGATAGTCTGCGCACCACTTCGGACTTCAAGCAGGATGATGTGGGTAACGGTACTAGTAGTGCCAGTAAGGGGAATCAAGGGATGAGTGTTCTTACAAGAGTTGTCACTTTTTCTGTTCTATTTTTATCGGCTGCCGCATCTGCACAGCAGCCTGGAACGCCGCAGTACAATTCGGTCTATCTGCCTGGGCACGGGGTAGGGGATGCCCGGCCGAAGGCGGTGAAATGGGGGGCGTGGGCAAGAGGGGATGACAGACAGCTTGGATATTCTCTGGAAGGCCGGAGCAAGGAGGAGGCTGAAGCGTTGGCTGTTGCAGACTGTTCGGCCAGGGGCTCGAAAAATTGCGTTCCAATCGACGCCTTCCACAACGCATGCGTTGCTATAGCTGCGGGGCCCGACGATCGTAGGGCCTCTATCAACGTTAGAGGCCTTAAATGGGCGCGCAAGCAAGCGCTAAAGACCTGTGAGGGCGACTGTCAAATTATCTTTGAGGGCTGCGCCCTACCTTGACGGGTCGGTCGATTGATTTTGTTGTGATAAGTGACAATGTAGTGAGAGTTGTGGCAGTTATATGTGGATAAGCCGGGGCGAAGCCATAAGGAGGCAGCGCATGATCACTGTGATCCGATGCTTGGCGGTGCTGAGCGTCCTGATTTCTCCCGTAGCGGTTGGTCAGCAGCCTGGCTCACCTCAGTACAACAGCGTGTTGCTTCCTGCCATTGGTGAAGGGGACACGAGGGGAGCGCCCCAGAGATGGGGCGCCATAGCGCGCGGAGACGACCGAATATTGGGCTGGAGTGCGTCGGGCAGAACTGAGCAGGAAGCTGGAGATTTGGCTATCAAGGATTGTCTTGCGAGGGGCTCGACGAATTGCGTTGTACTGGACACTTTTGTCAATTCCTGCGGAGCCGTTGCTGCAGGTCCAACAAATCGGAGATACGAGTTCGCTCCGAAGTCCCTGAACTCCGTTCGTAGAAAGGCTCTGAAGAATTGCGGGCCCGATTGCAAGATCATTTTCGAAGGCTGCGCACTTCCGTAAAGCACATGAATCAACGCGGCCCCGCGCGGCGCGCGCTCTGCCAAGCTGCGTCGCATCTAACGCTGGCGCCTTTACGGAATGGGCACCATGGTCTTGCTCGCAACCGCCGTGGTGGCTTGTACCGCCGCTGCGATAGGATGCGCCTCCATTCTTTGAAGCCAGAGTCGGATGACGCATTCAACGTAGTTCGGTGACTTCACTGCCTGAATCTGGATGTTGATAAGTGATGAGCGTCACGCATTCGACCATGAGGTCGCGCCAATTTGAAAAGCACCCATCCGCGGCCTTATCTTCTGAGTACTAGAGGATGCTGGTCCGGATAATGAAGGAACGTGAAGGAGAGCAGTTCCGTGCACTTGGTGTCTCGCGGGCACTTTATGCCTTGCTCCTGACGTTGCCGTTGCTGGCGGCATGTGGAAGCAAAGAGCGCGCGCCCCCACCGTACGAGAAGAACCCTTCGCCCAAGGAACCGTATGACCTTGTCCTCACCGTACGTGACGGGCCGGACGACATCCAGGCCTCAAGCGCCTATGTCAGTTACAAGATTGCGGACGAGGCCTGTCTACCTCCCATCGACAACTTCGAGGGCGTCCGCTACGGGACGGACAGGCACTCGCTCGACTTCAGGCTCAAGCGAGTGAATGCGACCACATTCAAAGGCAGGTTCTTCCGGGATGGCGTCCTGAGTCGCGACTACTTTGGGAGGGGTATTTGTAGATGGAAAGTGGAGTTGGTCGGAGCATTTTTGGAAACAGAGAAGACCAAGTCTTTCACTTACTTCACGACATCAACAACGCTGGAGGATGGCTCAGAGACGCTTTATACCAGCAAGGATATCCAACCACTAATCGATGACGGCAAAAAACACCCAGCAAATATTACGGATGAGGAAGGCTTCATCAGGGATGTCCCCGAGGATCAGCGCAGCAACTACTTTTCGATAATAATTTCCACAACTCCAGGGAAGGGATGACTAATGAGCAAGAACGTCAATGCTGACTTGGCCGCAGCCGGGTACTTGCCTCCGCAATTCAAGCCCGACGGGAGTCCCGCCGATGTCCTCGCAGGGGGCGGTAAGTTTTTTGTTGTTGATTATATGGATAGACACAGCGGCTATCAGGGAACGCTTTTCAAAAACAGGACCACTGGCGACTACGTCCTCGTTAACCGGGGAACCGAGTTTGACCGGGAGCCCGTCAAGGATGGCGTGACCGACGCAGGCATGGTGCTCACCAGAGGTAACCTGCAGATCAAGGACGCACTGGAATTCGCCGGCCGGGCCGTAGCTCTTGCCGAGCGCGACGGGAAGCATCTATCGGTCGCAGGACACTCCTTGGGCGGAGGGATTTCACAGGTGTTGTCGCACCACTACAACCTGCCAGGCGAAGCGTTCAATCCTTACGGGGCGGCCAGCCTGGGGTACAGGGTACCGGAAGGCCAGCCAGCGAACGGCGCCCGGTTCGTGAATCATGTAATGGCCGGCGACTTCGTCAGCGCGGGCGCCGGGCACTATGGCACTGTGGAGGTCTATGCGAAGCCCTCCGAATTGAAGACGTTGCAGAAGGCTGAATTTGCGTCCCGCCTCATGGGTGGGATGGCTGGTGAAATCAGCAGGCCATTTTCGGCGCTGGCGCTGGGTGATTCACATCGAATGAAGCACTTCATCGATCACGTTGAGAACGGGGTTGAAGTCAAGTCGGTTCTGGATGATCCATCGGCACGCATCAAGGATCCCGAGGATCAGCGCCGCGTTGATGCGTATCGCGAGAGCGTCTACTCCGTGCGCGCTGTTGCAACCGTTGCCTCCCGGCCGTTGATCCTCGAAGCCGCCAACATTCTGCGCGGCACGGACGAACCCGGCGCCTACGCCGAGCGCCAGGCACGCGCGGCTGAGCTTGCTGCTCACCCGTTCAATCCTGCCAGGGCACGCAGCGAATCCAGCTCCGACGGCGGGCCCATGCGGGATAACCCCAGTTTTCATTCCCAGTCCCCTCTGGAACAGCGCTTGAACGATCTCCTCAACGCAGATCCTGATCGGTTCAAGGTGCTCAACCAACAGATGTCCAAGCTCAATGCCGGGCAGGCGTTGGATTCCCAGGTGCGCAACCAGGAAACGCCGAGGACCGGGCGCGCGAACACGCGCAGACCTCCACCCAGCAGGGTACCCAGCAGGAACACTCCGCATCGGCCATGGGCCGTTGATGTATCGCAGACACTACTGGGCATTGGCCGCAAAGCATCGCTGATCCCCCGCCGCCGCACCCGATGCCCAAGGAGTTAACCGCGCGTGATGATATTGACGCTTAAAACCTTTGGCACAACTGAAAAAGTGTGATGGAGCGCACTCTCGCAACTTTTTCTTGACGCGACCCACGCGGCTGGACTGGTAGAGTTCCACCCACGTGGGCCGGAGTAGGCGCGTGGAGAGGGCACAAGGCTGTGTATTCCTGGGACGGATGTAACAAGCAGGGTGTTGAGGCCGGTGGGGTAATCCCGGCGTCCATCGTGCGTGCATGCGTCCCGGGGCAGGGGGCGCGCCAATGAGTGCTGCTTTCCTGCGTGCGGCCTCGATGCAGGCCACGCAGACCGCCTCCGTTTCTCGTTCGCGCAACTCCCGTTTGGCGGCGTCCGTATTCGCCTGCGCTGCGTCCCTGCCTTTGGCCGCCTCCGGCGGTTCGTATCGAGCCGATGCCCCTATGAATGTTCCTGCTGTGGACACCCGCGCTACCCCGCCGCTGCGTACGTTGAATCCGAGCCCGAAGCGCGCCTTCGAATTCCGCGTGGTGCTGGACAATGCGCCGGGTCCGTTCGCGGTGGTGGAAGCGACGGCCCAGTTCGACGTTGGCAACGCTGCCCAGTGCGGGCGGCTGGACGCCATTTCCGGTGCAGTCCCGACCATCGCCAGCCACGAGCCTTTCGCGTTGACCCGTGTTTCGGACACCGAATACGTGGGCACGCTGCATGCCGATGCCATCCTTGATGAGGACTACTACGGGCGAGGCGTCTGCCGCTGGGCACTCACCGAAGCGCGGGTGAGCGTGCGCGCGCATGACGATCCGGCCGACACCCGTTTTGTCGCTGGCCTGCCGGCGCAGCACGTGCTGGGCGGCGGCAGCAAGACCCGCAATTTCTGGAAAGGGTATTACCCGCGCTTCGAGCAGGGCGGCTCGGCCGATTTCGGCCGTGAACACCTGCAGGCGGTGCCGGTGGACAAGCGCGATGAGTTCTTCACCATCACGCTGGCGGCCCACGAGATCAGCCCGTGACGGTCACCACGCAGGACTACGCCAACCTGGCCAACCATGTCTACGAAGACAGGGATGTGGGCCGTCCGACAGGCGAAGACGCGCTGGTGTCGGTCAATGGCACCCAGTACCGCGTTTACGAGCACGTCGACAACCCGCGCACCGGCTACCAGGGCACCATCTACAAAACGCTCGATGGCCAGGACCTGATCGTCTCCCATCGCGGCACCGAGGAAGTCTGGAAGGATGGCGTCATTGCCGATGGCGCGATGGTGCTGGGGCGGACCAATCCGCAGGCCGAAGATGCCATTGCGCTCACCCGCAAAGCGCTGGATGAAGCGCGGCGCATGGGTGCCGAGCCCGGTGCGACGGCGCCGGAAGTGAGCGTGACCGGCCACTCGCTGGGCGGCACGCTGGCCCAGGTGACGGCCCATCATTTCGACCTGCGCGGCGAAACCTTCAACGCCTACGGCGCAGCCAGCCTGGACCGTGGCATTGGTGGCGGCCCGAATGACCGCGTGCGCAACCATGTGATGGCCAGCGACGTGGTCAGCGCTGCCAGCCCGCAGTACGGCGATGTGATGACCTACGCGAAGGACAAGGAAATCGACGTCCTGCATCAGTCTGGCTATTTCGAGAACCGGTTTGCAGACCTGCTGGTTCCCGATCTGCCGGTTGCCGCAGCGGCGCGCTCGCTGGGCGCGCACAGCATGAGCAACTTCATGCCGACCGCGTCGGATGGCACGCCGCACCTGTCGGTGCTGGATGATCCGCAGGCGCGCCCGCGCGCCGAAGAGCATTCGCGCATGATTGCCGACTACCGCGGCGATGTGATGAACCTCCGGCGCGGGGTGACCTTCGTCGCCGGTGGCCCGGTGGGCTGGGTGCGCGACAGTGTCGATGCCTTCCGCGACCCCGTGCCTGCCGGCGAACCTGCTGCGCGTGAAGCACGCGAAGCGGCCGCGGCCGCAGGCAAGGAACAGGGCGCGCTGTCTGCCGATCCGTCGGTGTCGTCCAAGGGGCAGGGCAGCGTCCGCCAGGATTCACACGTTATCCAGCTGATGGATGCTGCACGGGCCAACGACCCCGATGGCGTGCGCGTGGCGACCCAGGATCTGTACGCTTCACCGATGGGGCGGATGTGGCAGCAGCAGGCCGACCAGCAGGCGCAGCAGCTCAACCAGCGCGAAGCCGCCCAGCAGCAGACGCAGCAGCAGGCACTCCATCAGCGTCAGCCCGGCCCGGAGCAGATGGAGATGGCCCGTGGCGGCGGATGACCGTTTTTTCATGGCCCGGCGCGCCTGTGTGGCTGCGCCGCGCCCGCAGAACCAGGAGACAACATGACAATCAATAAAACAGGGCTGATGGCACTTCTGGCTCTTGCGCTGGCCGCCTGCGGAAGCAACGCTCCCGATGCGGGTGCAAAAGGAACTACGGCAGCCCCCGAAGCCGGGCCGGCTGCCGCCGAACATGACAAGGACTCTGCAATGACTGCACTCAAACCCCCTTCCGCGGACAGCGTGCTGTACGTGATCTACCAGCGTGACGGCGATGGCGCGGTCACCTACAAGGTCGATGGCGGTGCCATCGTCAGTTACTGGTATGGCCAGGCGTTCGATCTGAAGGGCAAGCACTACTTCACCGGCTTCACCAGCCGCAGTGAGGGCGAGGAAGGTCCGGATTCCGACGCCGGCATGATGGAGCCAGGCAACGTGGCCATCGGCCAGGCCACCTTCGTGCAGGGCGGTACCGCCGATGCACCGGCCTGGGTGCAGCAGGACACCGACGGGTATGTCGGCGAATTTGGCGGCAACGACCAGCCCGAGCCGCTGGACACCGCCCGCAAGGCCCAGACCCACGCGCTGGATGACGGCCGCATGCTGCTGGCCGTGCCCACCCGTAATTTCACCGAGGGCGTGGCCATGTTCGGCTATGCCATCTTCCTGTTCGACCCGGACAACGTGGACAAGCTCGCGTTCCGTCGCTGGGGCTACCTGGGCTCCATCCACGCCGGCGAGGACAATTCGGCGTCCTGTGAAGACGGCGCCGTCACACCGTGCGCCGTCAGTAGCGGTACACTCGCCTTCGGCGCTGTCTCCGGTGGCCTGCCGAAGCTGACCGTAAGCCTGTCGGGCAAGACCATCGACGGCCCGGGCAAGCTGCGTGACCTTGGCGCCGCCGACACCCTGACCTATACCTTCAATGCGGACAAAGAGCGTTATACGCCCTGAGTCCAACGTATCGGTTGACCGCACTGCACATGACTCAAGGATTGAGTCCGGTTGACGTCCCACGGCCCGCGAGGGCCGCACTTCACCTGAGGAGCCAATGATGGCCAGTACCCACGATCGTAAAGAAGTTCTCGACATCATCGAAAAGCAGGCCGATCGCAGCGGGATTCCCCGCGACGATTTCATGCGGTTTGCCTATATCGAGACCGGCGGCAACTTCAACCCGGACGCCAACAACACCAAGAGCGGTGCCAAGGGCCTGTTCCAGTTCGTGCCCACCACCGCCAAGGAATTCGGCCTGACTGGCCACGAATTCGACCCGGTTGCCAACACCCGTGCCGCAGCGGATCTGTACGAACGCAACCGCGACCAGATCGTTGACCGTTCGGCAGAAACCGGTCGCCCGTTCCTGTCCGGTTCGGCCCAGCCCAACGGCATGGACATGTACCTGGCGCACCAGCAGGGTGGCGGCGGCTATGCGTCCATCCAGAGCGCCATCGATACCGGCAAGTTCTCGCGCAAGGACACCCACGACAACATCGTGAACAACATCAGCTCGCGCGATTTCGAGCGGGTGACCGGCAAGCCGTACGAGTCCATCAGCGGCATGGATGATCGCGAGCTGGCCACCTCGTTCAGCCAGTACTGGCAGGCCAAGTACGCGGCCATCGAGATTGCCGACCGCGGCATCACCGCCAGTGCGCCGCTGCCGGCCGCACAGGGCCGTCCGTCGGCCCTGGCCGATGGCGTGCTGGAGCGTGGCGAGCGTGGTAACGACGTGCGTTCGCTGCAGGAATCGCTGAACCAGCTGGGCGTGCGTGACGGCCAGGGCAACACCCTGGAAACCAACAGCGGCATCTACGGCAAGAACACCCAGGACGCGGTGCGCAACTTCCAGCAGACCCATTCGCTGGAACAGACCGGCCGTGCCGATGAGCAGACCCGCGAGGCCATCAAGGCCCAGCTGGCCCTGCCGCAGAACGAGCGCAATGCCACCGAGCGCCCGGCCGCACAGCCGCAGGCGGAAGCCAAGCCGCAGGCGCGCGCCGAGGGCGGGGCAACCTGGCCGGCGCCGGGCAACGACCAGATCAATGCCAAGGACAAGCCCGGCGAAGGCCGTGGCGAATTCGGCACCTCCCGCAATGGAGGCCGTACCCACGGTGGCGTGGACATCCAGGGCGACGTTGGTGATCCGATCGTGGCCTTCGGCGGCGGCCGTGTGACGGTCAAGCCGAACAATGGTGCGGCCGGCAACACCGTGCACATCACCCACGATGACGGGTCGCTGACCAAGTACTTCCATCTGAACGACATTTCGGTGCGCAACGGCCAGCGCATCGAAGCGGGCGATCAGCTGGGCACCATGGGGCGCAGCGGCAACACCCCGTCGCATGGCGATACCCACCTGCACTTCGAACTGTGGCGCAATGGCCGCAAGATCGACCCGATGTCCGAACTGCGCGGTGCAGATCGCGGCGCGGGCGACCATCCGGCCAAGGCGGGCGAGCATGTGGCCAAGCCGGCCGGCGAGCAGACCCTGCGCGATGGGTCCCGGGGCACGGCCGTGTCCGAGCTGCAGGAGCAGCTGGGCCGCCTGGGCTACAAGGATGCGCAGGGGCAGCCGCTGGCACGCGATGGCATCTATGGTGATGCGACCCGCCACGCCGTGGAAGACCTGCAGCGTGCCCAGGGCCTGAAGGTGGACGGCGTGTTCGGCCCGCAGTCGCGCGCTGCGCTGAAGTCGCACGCACCGGAGCAGGCCGCCGAAACCCAGGACAAGCAGGCTGCGGCCGGCAAGGAATCGGGTGGCTTCCTGGACCGCATGTTCAGTGCAGCACGCAATGGCGATGGAGAATCGGTGCAGAAGGCCATCACCGATTTCACCTCCACCCTGAGCCAGCCCTGGGCCAAGCACCAGGTGCAGGAACAGGCGCAGACCCAGACCCAGCCGCAGCAGGCCCAGCCGCAGGCGCCGGATGCCGCCCGTAATTCGGGCGACCTGCAGCGCTGAGCCGGGGACGCTGACGGCTGAAATGGAAGGTATGCGGGGCCGGCTTGCCGGCCCCGCATGGGGACAACGGACGATCCACCATCCCCGTCAGCCGACGCTGCGGGCCCTGAGGACTAGTGATGAAAACCGCGCTGAAGATCTGCCTGGGCATCGTGGTGCTGCTGACCATGAAACTGGATGCGGACGCCGATGGCTTCTATTCGCCACTCAACTACCGCAAGAATGATCCCTTCCTGTTCTGCACGAAGGGCCAGGACCCGCAGAAGAACCCTGCGCCGTGCTGGAGGCCGATGCCGCCCTTCACCGGTAATTACATGATGATGCCGTACTGCAAGCCGCCGACTTACCCGTACGGCAAGGATTGGACCCAGGACGACATCAAATCCCTGCAGGAATACCTGCTGGTGTGCCCGAATGGGGAATCGCCCGGCGGCTGGCAGGGTGGCGGCATGCCGGAAACCAGCCCCGACAGCTGGCACTGACCGTGCCTTTGCCCACCGCCACCTGAAGGGGCGTCCAGGCGCCAGGCCTGCCGGTGGTACACTGGCCGCGCCGGTTCGCCGGTACACAAACGTCTTCAGGGCGGGGTGCGATTCCCCACCGGCGGTAGGTGCGCAAGCACGAGCCCGCGAGCGCCCCGGCCCATGGCCGGGGGTCAGCAGATCCGGTCCAATGCCGGAGCCGACGGTCATAGTCCGGATGAAAGAAGACGGTGCCACAGGGCCTTTGCGGCCCTGCGCCCGCCTGTTTGCCTTGCGGCGTTTTTCGCTCACTTTCCGCGGAGAACGTTTCTTGTTTACTGGAATCATCGAAGGCGTCGGCCGTCTGGCCGCACGCGAAGCCATCGGCGGCGATGTCCGCTTCACCTTCAACGTCGGCAACCTGCCGTTCGAACACGTGCAGATGGGCGAGAGCATCGCCATCAACGGTGTCTGCCTCACCGTCATCGCATTCGACGCCAGCAGCTTCCAGGCCGATGCCTCCACCGAGACCCTCGGCCTGACCACGCTCGGCGAGCTGGCTGAAGGGGCGGTCATCAACCTCGAGCGCGCCATGCGCCCGACCGACCGCCTGGGCGGCCACCTGGTCAGCGGCCACGTCGATGGCCTCGGCCAGGTCCTGTCCATCCACGAAGATGCACGTGCCCAGCGCTGGCGTTTTGCCGCGCCGGCCGCGCTGCGCCGCTACATCGCCAAGAAGGGCTCGATCTGCGTGGACGGCGTCAGCCTCACCGTCAACGAAGTGGACGACGAAGGTTTCGAAGTCGCCCTCATCCCGCACACCGTGGCCAACACCGCCTTCTCCGCCACCGGCGTGGGCAGCGCGGTGAACCTGGAAATCGACCTGGTGGCCCGTTACGTAGAGCGTTTGATCGGTGTGCCGGCCAACGGTCAGCACCCACAGGGAGATGCCGCATGAATTTCGCCCCGATCCCCGAGATCCTCGAAGACATCCGCCAGGGCCGCATGGTCGTCATCGTCGATGACGAAGACCGCGAGAACGAAGGCGACCTGATCATGGCCGCCGAGCTGGTCAAGCCGTCGGACATCAACTTCATGGTCACCCACGGCCGTGGCCTGGTGTGCCTGCCGCTGACCCGCACCCGCGCCGCCGATCTCGGCCTGGCGCCGATGGTGCAGGCCAATACCGCGCAGTTCCAGACCAATTTCACCGTCAGCATCGAGGCGGCCGAAGGCGTGACCACGGGCATTTCCGCCCATGACCGCGCCCACACCATCCGCACCGCGGTGAAGCCGAACGCCAAGCCGGCCGACCTGCACCAGCCGGGCCACATCTTCCCGCTGATCGCCCAGCCGGGCGGCGTGCTGACCCGCGCCGGCCACACCGAAGCCGGCGTCGACCTGGCCATGCTGGCCGGGCTGGAGCCGGCCGGCGTGCTGGTGGAGATCCTCAACCCGGACGGCAGCATGGCGCGCCGCCCGGAACTGGAAGTGTTCGCCCGCGAGCACGGCCTGAAGATGGGCTCCATCGCCGACCTGATCGCCTACCGCCTGGCCACCGAAAAGACCGTCGAGCGCGTGGATGAGCGCGACATCGACACCGAATTCGGCCCGTTCAAGCTGGTCACCTACCGCGACCGTATCGCCCACGACCTGCATTTCGCCCTGGTGCGTGGCAACCCGGCAGCCGATACCCCGACCCTGGTGCGGGTGCAGGTGGAAAACCCGCTGGCCGACCTGCTGCACTGGCGCCGCGATGATTTCGGCGTGGCCGCCACCGATGCCCTGCGCGCGATTGCCGCCGAAGGGGCAGGCGTGATGGTGGTGCTGTCGGCCCCGCGCGACGGCGAGGCCCTGCTGGCCCGCCTGCGCCAGCAGCCGGCGCCGGTGGTGCCGGGCAAGGACAAGGACGTGGGCCAGTGGCGCCGCAACGGTGCCGGCTCGCAGATCCTGTCCGACCTGGGCCTGGGCAAGCTGCGCGTGCTGGGCACCCCCCGCCGCCAGGTGGGCCTGGCCGGCTACGGCCTTGAAGTGGTGGAAACGGTGACCCTGTAAGCCGCCTGGCGTGGGGGGGGGGGGGGGGGGGGGGGCGGGGGGGGGGGGCGGGGGGGGGG
>NZ_JACVTV010000105.1:0-15322 GCF_016624625.1 Stenotrophomonas sp. S41
GTCCCCCTCAACCGGACCCACCCCGCCAACCCACGGATAGCCAGCTTTTGAGGTTGACGTTGCACTGGCTTGAGGCTTCGGCGGGTGCAGGGCGCAGCCCTGCCGAAGCCCCCCAAACCCTTACTGGAGCAGGGAACGCAGCATCCAGGCGTACTTCTCGTGGGTCTGCAGGCGCTGGGTCATCAGATCCTCGGTCGGGGCGTCGTCGGCATCGTCCGCCACATCCAGCACTTCACGCGCCGTACGGCAGACTGCTTCGTTGGCGACCACCAACTGGCGTACCATTTCCCGCCAGTCCGCACTGTCGGTCAGGCCCGGCTCCTCGGCGATCGAGGTCAGCGCAGCAAATTCCCGGTAGGAGCCCGGGGCATTGAAACCCAGCGCACGGATACGTTCGGCCACATCGTCCAGCGCCGCCCACTGCTCGGTGTACTGCGTCTCGAACATGGTGTGCAGCGAGTTGAACATCGACCCGGTCACGTTCCAGTGGAAGTTGTGGGTCTTCAGGTAGAGCGTGAACGCGTCCGCCTGGAACCGCGACAGACCGTCGGCGATCTTCTTGCGGTTGCCCTGGGTGATCCCGATATCGATGTTGGGTGCCGACGGTGCCGCCGCTGCAAGCTTCTGCTTGGCGGTCTTGGGCTTGGTCGTGCTCTTGGTCTTCGCCATGGGGTTCCTCCTTGTGGAATCGTTGGCCTTCACAGTAAATCAGTCTCGATGACTGGTCGCTTTCAAAGTTTTGAACGAACCGATTGATGAACGCTATCGATAAAAATCCGTCACCCCGCCTGCGCCAACAGCGTGCCGCCATCGACGGCGCCATGAGCCGCGACCGGGGCCGTTTGCTGGGAATGCTCTCGCGTTGCCAGGCCAAGCCGCAGGATGCGGCGCTGGCCGCCACCTTCGAGCAGGCCTTGCAGGCGTCGGTGCAGCGCCGGCAGGTGCGGGCGCAACAGCAGCCGGCCATTACTCTGGACCCGCAGCTGCCGATTGCGCGTGAAGCCGAGGCGATCATCGGCCTGATCCGCGACCACCAGGTGGTGGTGATCGCCGGTGAAACCGGCTCGGGCAAGACCACCCAGCTGCCGAAACTGTGCCTGGCCGCGGGCCGTGGCCAGGCCGGCATGATCGGCTGCACCCAGCCGCGACGGATTGCCGCACGTGCGGTGGCCAGCCGCGTGGCGCAGGAACTGCAGAGCGAACTGGGCCAGCTGGTCGGCTACCAGGTGCGCTTCAACGACAAGGTCAGCGAAGACAGCCGCATCAAGTTCATGACCGACGGCATCCTGCTGGCGGAGATCGCCAGTGACCGCTGGCTGTCGAACTACGACACGATCATCGTCGACGAGGCGCACGAACGCAGCCTCAACATCGATTTCCTGCTGGGCTACCTGAAGCAGCTGCTGCGCAAGCGCCCGGACCTGAAGCTGATCGTGACTTCGGCCACCATCGATACCGAACGCTTCGCCCAGCATTTCGACAATGCGCCGGTGATCAGCGTGGAAGGCCGCACCTACCCGGTGGAAGTGCGTTACCGCGCGCTGGAAGGCGAGGGCGAAGCGCAGGGCGAGCGCACCGTCAACGATGCCATCGTGTCGGCCATCGACGAGATCACCCGCCTGGATTCGCGCGGCGACGTGCTGATCTTCCTGCCCGGTGAGCGTGAGATCCGCGATGCGCACCAGTCGCTGGAGCGGCGCAAGTACCGCAATACCGAGGTGCTGCCGCTGTACGCGCGGCTGTCCAACCAGGACCAGGACCGGGTGTTCAATCCGGGCCCGAACCGGCGCATCGTGCTGGCCACCAACGTGGCCGAAACCTCGCTGACGGTGCCGCGCATCCGCTACGTGGTCGATCCGGGTTTCGCCCGCGTCAAGCGCTACAGCCCGCGCAACAAGCTGGACCGCCTGCATATCGAGCCGATTTCGCAGGCCAGCGCCAACCAGCGCAAGGGCCGCTGCGGCCGCATCGCCGAGGGCATCTGCTACCGGCTGTACGCCGAAGCGGATTTCCAGGCGCGGCCGGAGTTCACCGATCCGGAAATCCGCCGCTCCAGCCTGGCCGGGGTGATCCTGCGCATGCTGCAGCTGGGCCTGGGCCGCATCGAGGAGTTTCCGTTCCTGGAAGCGCCGGACGAGCGCGCGGTGGCCGATGGCTGGCAGCAGCTGACCGAGCTGGGCGCGATCGATGCCGAGCGGCGCATGACCACCATCGGCAAGCAGATGGCCCGCCTGCCGGTGGACGTGAAGCTGGCGCGCATGCTGGTGGCCGCGCAGGCCGCCGGCTGCCTGCGGCCGATGCTGGTGATCGCCTCGTTCCTGGGCATCCAGGACCCGCGCGAACGCCCGCCCGAAGCGCGCGGTGCGGCCGACAGCGCGCATGCGCAGTTTGCCGATGGACGCTCCGAGTTCGTCGGCGTGCTGCGCCTGTGGGATGGCTACCGGCAGGCCCACGAAGACCTGACCCAATCCAAGCTGCGCGACTGGTGCGGTCGCCACTTCCTCGGCTTCCTGCGCATGCGCGAGTGGCGCGAGCTGCACCGCCAGCTGCGCCTGCTGTGCGAGGAACTGGGCTGGAAGGAAGAAGCCACCGAGGCCTCGATGGCGCCGCTGCTGGCCGGCAGCAGTGCGCCGGCCCCGGCGCGTGATGATGCAGCGGCAGTGAAGGCCACCCGTGGCCAGCTGCACCGCGCCGCGCGCCTGGCCCGCGAAGGCAAGGCCGAAGCCGCACCGGCCCCCGTGGCCGTGCGCGCGCAGAAGGAACAGACGCCGGCCGGTGGTGGCTTCAGCGAGCGCGTGCGCGCGGCCGCCTACCAGACCCTGCACCGTGCACTGGTGGCGGGCCTGCCGACGCAGATCGGCCATCGCACCGAGAAGGGTGATTTCCAGGCGCCGCGCCAGCGCCGCTTCCTGCCGTTCCCGGGCTCGGCGCTGTCCAAGCGTCCGCCGCCGTGGCTGCTGGTGGCCAACCTGCTGGACACGCAGAAGGTCTGGGGCATGACCCTGGCCGCGATCGAGCCGGACTGGGTGATTGCCGAGCTGCCGCACCTGCTGCTGCGCAAGCACTTCGACCCGCACTGGTCGCGCGCGCAGGGCCAGGTGCTGGCCTCCGAGCAGATCAGCCTGTTCGGCCTGGTGCTGGCACCGAAGAAGCCGGTGCACTACGGCCGCATCGAGCCGGGCGAAGCGCATGACATCTTCGTGCGCCAGGCCCTGGTGACCGGCGAGATCAACACCCGCGCCAGCTTCGTCGCCGACAACCAGAAGGTGCTGGAACTGGCCCGCGAGGAAGAGGCCAAGCTGCGCCGGGCCGGCATCGTCGCCGACGAGGACTGGCAGGCGCGCTGGTACCTGGACCGCGTACCGCCGCAGATCCATTCGGCCGCCGGCCTGGACACCTGGTGGAAGGCGCTGCCGCCGGAACAGCGCAGGACCCTGCACTGGTCGCTGGTCGACCTGCTGCCGGGTGAGGGCAGCGAGCAGGAGCGTTACCCCAAGTACCTGCCGCTGGGCCAGGCGCGGCTGCCGCTGCACTACCGCTTCGAGCCGGGTGCCGACGATGACGGTGTGACCCTGGACGTGCCGCTGCACCTGCTCAACGCGCTGGACCCGGTGCAGCTGGGCTGGCTGGCGCCGGGCTTCGTGGCCGACAAGGCCTCGGCGCTGATCCGCAGCCTGCCCAAGGCGATGCGTCGCAACTACGTGCCGGCACCGGACTTCGGTCGTGCCTTCTTTGAGGCGTTCCCGCAGCCCAGCGCCGATGCCATCACCGGTGAGCTGGCGCGCTTCCTGTCACGCGCGACCGGTGCGACGGTGACCGCGCTCGATTTCGAGCCCGGTTCGATCGAACCGCACCTGCACATGAACCTGCGCCTGCGCGACGAGCACGGCAAGGTGCTGGCCACCTCGCGTGACCTCGATGCGCTGCGTGCGAAGTTTGGTGGCCGTGCCGGCGATGCCTTCGCTGCGCGTGCCGGTCGCGAAATGGCGGCCGACGGGCTGCGTACGTTCCCGGCGACGCCGATTCCGCTGCAGGTGCCCGGCGAAGCCGGCGTGCCCGCGTACCCGGCGCTGCTGGACGAAGGTGACAGCGTGGCGCTGCGCATCTTCGCCGACCGCCAGCAGGCGCAGGAGGCCCATCCGGTGGGCGTGCGCCGCCTGCTGGAGATCGCCCTCGCGGAGAAGGTGAAGCAGGCACGCAAGCAGCTGCCGGTCGCCCCCAAGACCGGCCTGCTGTACGCGGCCATCGAATCGCAGGAACGCCTGCGTGGCGATCTGGTCGATGCGGCGATGAACGCGGTGCTGGCCGAGGGCCTGGAAGACATCCGCGATGCGGCGGCCTTCGAACAGCGTCGCGACCATGCGGCCAAGGCGCTGTTCGGCGAGGCGATGTCGCGGTTGAAGCTGGCCGAGACCATTCTGGCGCTGGTGGCCGAACTGAAGCCGCTGTTGGAGGCGCCGCTGATGGGCTGGGCGCGCGGCAACCTGGACGACATGGAAGCGCAGCTGGTCGGCCTGATCCATCCCGGCTTCCTGCGCGATACGCCGGCCGATGCGCTGGCGCAGTATCCGCGCTACCTGAAGGCGATGATCCTGCGTACCGAACGCGCCAAGCGTGATCCACCGCGCGACCAGGCGCGCATGCTGGAACTGACGCCGTTCCTGGATGCGCTGCGCGAAGGCGATGCGCAGGGCCTGCGCGAGCGTCCGCAGTGGCAGGCGCTGCGCTGGGACCTGGAGGAACTGCGGGTCTCGCTGTTCGCACAGGAGCTGGGTGCGCGCACCGGCATCTCGGCGAAGAAACTGGCACAGCGGGTGACCGCGCTGCGCCAGCTGTAACGCGATGGCGCCGGGCGATGCCCGGCGTCATCGGGTGGGTCGAAACGTTATTTGGTGCGGCGGACCTTCGCCTGGGTGTTCACGCCTTCCACCTTCATGTACCAGACGCCCAGCAGACCGGGGTTCATGCTGACCTTCGGCGACGTCTTGCGGACGCCGGCCAGGGTGGTGGCATCGGTCTGTTCCCAGGTCTGGCCATTGTCCAGGGTATAGATGCGGCCCTTGCCGAAGCCGCGGAACTCGCCCTCCAGCACGCCGGTGATCGGCTCCTTGCTGCCGAAATCGAAGAAGCCGCGGTTCTTGACGATCACTTCCTGGCGGCCTTCCTCGCGCGCTTCTTCGCGCACGGCGGCCACGGCCTCGGTGGTGGCTGCTTCGACCTTGCCCTGCAGCCAGCGGTTGAGCGTGGCCAGTTCGGTGGCGCTGAGCTTGTCCAGGCCGGCGGCCTTGAACTCCTGCGGGCTCATCTGCTGCTGCAGATCGCCATCGACAACGCGCTGGGCCAGGGCCGGCAACGCAACGGTGCACAGAACGAGGGCGACACACAGCGGGCGCAGCAGACGCAGGGGCATGGCGTTTCTCCTGGATGTGGCCCGAGTGTAGAGCAGCGCAGGCGACGCGGCACCTGCCCTAGGGCGTGCGCTGCGACCGCCAGGCGCTGACCGGCCGGGCCTGCTCATCCATGCGCACGGTCACCACCCGGTGTCGGCGCAGGGTGTGCATCACCTGCGGCGGCGCCTGCAGCCGGGCCTGCACCGCGGCATCCGCCACGTCCGAGCGACGCAGGCGGCGGTCGGCATCGGCAAACCGTGCCCGGTTGTACTCGGCCCAGCCGATCAGCAGCAGCCCGCACAGCAGGGCGATGATCGGCAGCGACGCCAGGATGAAGGGGTCGACCGCGTTGCGATGCAGGTACAGGCGCTCCCAGCCTGCGTGGATGCCGAGCACCCAGGCAACCAGGGTCACCAGCGGCACCCACAGCCAGGCGTAGGCCGACCAGGCCAGCAGGGTGGCTGCGCGTTGCAGGAAACGTTTCTGCCGTCCCAGGCGCTCGGGACGGACGATGACAGGTGGTGGCGTCATGAAACCCCTCGGTCCGGGCTGATCCAGCGTGCGCGGCGTTGTTGGCGCCAGGAAAGAATCGTCCGCGGCAGGGCCACCACCGCGGCGGCCATGCCGATGGTCCAGAAGGCGAGCGGGTACCAGATGACCCAGTAGAACTGGCGCGCCAGGCCGCGTTCGTAGCGGCGTTCGATCAGCAGGCTGGTACCGAACTGCAGCAGGCACACCAGGGCCAGCACCACGCCATGCCAGCGCGGCAGCAGGGTATCCACGTACAGGGCGCGCGGCAGCGGCATCACTTTGCCGAGCAGCCACAGCAGCACGATGACCAGCATGGTGTAGGCCCAGGCCAGGCTCAGCGCATATTCCAGCAGTACGCCCCACATCCGCCGCCGGCGCCAGGACAGCACCTTGCGGCCGTGCTGCAGCAGCACTTCCACGCCGCCGCGGGCCCAGCGCAGGCGCTGCCGCCACAGCCCGCGCAGGGTCTCGGGCATCAGCACCCAGCTCAGCGCATTGGGTTCGTAGCGGATATCCCAGCCATCCAGCTGCAGGCGCCAGGAGATGTCGATGTCCTCGGTGACCATGCGGTCGTTCCAGAAGCCGACCCGGTGCAGCGCAGTGCGGCGGAACGCGCAGATGGCGCCGGACAGGGTGAACAACCGGCCATACACGCGCTGGGCACGCTTGATCAGGCCGATGATGGCGGAGAACTCGCCCACCTGCATGCGTGCCAGCAGGGTGGTGCGGTTGCGCACGCGCGGGTTGCCGGTGACCGCGCCCACGCGCGGCCCGTCGATCAGGTGGCCGACCATCCATCGCGTGGCATGCGGGTCCAGCAGCACATCGGCATCGGCGCAGACCAGATATTCCGAGCGTGCGGCCAGTGCGCCGATGCGCAGTGCATTGGCCTTGCCCTGGTTTTCTTCCAGGTGCACCACGCGCAGGTTCGGGTACTGCGGCAGCAGGCCCTCCAGCACCGAATCGCTGGCGTCGCTGCTGCCATCGTTGATGGCGATGATCTCCAGGCGCGGGTACACCTGGGCGGCGATCGCATGGATCGTGTCGGCGATGTGGGTGGCTTCGTTGAAGCAGGGCACCAGCACGCTGACCGGTGGCTGGCTGCGCAGTGGCGGCGGCGCGTCAGGGCGCGGCGCACCGCGTTCGCGGCGCAGGTAGTAGTAGATGCCGCCGACCATCCAGAAGAAGGCCATCACCACCGGATAGAAGAAGGCGAAATTGAACAGCAGCGTGACGAGTGAAACGTTTTCCATCCACGACATCGGCACTCCCCGCAGGCATGCTGCGGAACACCACCGCAGCGGCCTCGACCATGCCGCGCCGTTTGTAAACCCGATGTGGTTCCCTGAACCATCCAGTCAGGAAGCAGGGTGCCGCGCCTGCCGCCACCGTCAGGTGCCGGCATGAACACATGAGCGCCGATGGTGGCCGTGGCGATTGTTCCTGAACGGGCGGAGCGTTACCGTAGAGCCCTCTGTCTTTGATGTCCGACTGCTGTGAACCGCGCGTCTGTCCCCGGCCTGGAAGCCTTGTTGAACCGCCCTGCGGCGGCGGTGCTGCCCGCGCCGCTGCGCGAAGCCCTGCTGCAGCTGTGGGAAGCTGCCGATACCTCGCACGAGATGCGCGGCAGCAGCTGGTCGGTACTGGCCGATACGCTGGATGCGCTGGCCCTGCTGTCGGCCGACGAAGGCGCGGTGCTTGCTGCGCTGCTGTTCGACCTGCCGGGCCTGCGCGCGCACCTGGACACATTGCCGATGGGCGGCCACAAGACGGCGGTGATCGGCCTGCTCGACGGCCAGGACGCTGCCGACCCGGTCTGGGCGCTGCATGCCGGCCGCGAGGCGGGGCGCAACAGCGAAGGCCTGCGCCGCCTGCTGCTGGCCATCATCCACGACCTGCGGGTGGTGCCGATCCTGCTGGCCCGCCAGCTGGCACGCATGCGTGCAGCCGACAAGCTCGACGAAGAGCAGCGTCGCGCACTGGCCCAGCTGACCCGTGACATCCATGCCCCGCTGGCCAACCGCCTGGGCATCTGGCAGTTGAAGTGGGAGCTGGAAGACCTGGCGTTCCGCCACCTGGAGCCGGACACCTACCGCCGCATCGCACGCGAGGTGGACGAGACGCGCATCGCCCGCGAGCGCTACGTCGAGCACGTCAAGAAGACGCTGTCGCGCGAGCTGGCCGCACAGGGCATCCATGCCGAAGTGAGCGGGCGGCCGAAGCACATCTACAGCATCTGGCGGAAGATGCAGAAGAAGCGGCTGGCCTTCGACCAGCTGTATGACATCCGTGCGGTGCGGGTGATGGTCGACGACGTGGCCGCCTGCTACGCCGCGCTGGGCGTGGTGCATGCGCTGTGGGCGCCGGTGCCCAGTGAGTTCGACGATTACATCGCCCGCCCCAAGGCCAACGATTACCGTTCGCTGCACACCGCCGTGGTCGGCCCGGAAGGGCGCACCATCGAAGTGCAGATCCGTACGCACGACATGCATGCGCAGGCCGAGCTGGGCGTGGCCGCGCACTGGAAGTACAAGGAAGGCAGCAAGGGCGCCGAAAAGGCGTTTGATCGCAAGATCACCTGGATGCGCCAGCTGCTGGAGCAGGCGCAGGAGGGGCAGGGCAACGAACTGGCCGGCGCGCTCGATGCCGAGCTGACCGAAGACCGCGTCTATGCACTGAGCCCGAAGGACGAGGTGCTGGACCTGCCGCAGGGCGCCACCCCGCTCGATTTCGCCTACCAGGTGCACACCATGGTCGGCCACCGCTGCCGTGGCGCCAAGGTCAACGGCCGCATCGTGCCGCTCACCTACCGGCTGCGCAGCGGCGACCGGGTGGAGATCCTGACCGGCAAGGAGGCCGACCCGCGCCGCGACTGGCTGATGCCGGCACTGGGCTTCCTGGCCAGCAACCGTTCGCGCGAAAAGGTGCGCAGCTGGTTCCACAAGCTGGACCGCGCGCGCAACGTGCAGGCCGGCCGCGAGCTGCTGGAGCGCGAACTGAAGCGCCTGGGCCTGCAGCATTCGGACCTGGCCGCAGCCGCGAAGAAATTCCATGCCGACAGCGTCGACGACCTGTACATCCAGGTGGCGCTGGGCGATACCGGGCCCAACCAGGTCAGCCGTGCGCTGCTGGAAGCCGAGCGTGCGGCCAGCCAGCCGGCGCCGGCGCCGACCCTGCCGCGGCCGACCGCGCGCCGCGAGAACCTGGGCAAATCCAAGTTCACCGTGCAGGGCGTGGGCAACCTGCTGGTGCAGCTGGCGCGCTGCTGCCAGCCGGTAGCCGGCGAGCCCATCGTCGGGTACCTGACCCGTAGCCGCGGTGTCACCGTGCATCGTGCAGACTGCGCGTCGCTGGCGCGCCTGTCCGCCGCCAGCCCGCAGCGCATCCTGCCGGTGGAATGGGGCCAGGCCGGCAACGGTTATGAAGTGGACGTGGTGGTCGACGCGGTCGACCGCCGCTGGCTGCTGAAGGACATCACCAACCTGATCGCACAGGAAGACGCGTACGTGCTCGATATCCATAGTGACAACGTGCGCAACAGCGGCCGCGCGCACCTGCGCCTGCGCCTGAAGGTGAGCGATTACGGCCAGCTGTCGAACCTGCTGGGCAAGCTGGATGCACTGCCGGGCGTGAGCGAGGCGCGTCGTCTGGGCTGAGCTTCACGCTGCCCCGGCTACCCTGCACGCATGGAACGCGAGCCCCCGCATCGCCGCCACGGCGCCGACCACCCCGCGCTGGACCGCGTTCGCCGCGAGGGCCGCTGGTGGTGGCTGCAGGCACGCCACGCGCGCCGGGTCTGGCGCTGGGCACTGCTGGCGGCGGTGGTGGTGTTCGTGGCGCTGGTGCTGCTGCGCAAGCCGCTGGCCGACTGGTTCTGGGACGAACCGCAGATTGAGCAGCTGCTGGCCGAAGGTGATCGCGCGCTGGCCGCAGGGCGGCTGACCGCAGCCGATGGCAGCGGCGCGCGCGAACGCTACCAGGCCGCGCTGGCCCTCGACAACGATCGCCTGCAGGCGCGACAGGGGCTGGCAAGCACCGGCGTGGCGGCGCTGCGGCAGGCGCATGAGCGGCTGCAGGCCGATGATCTCGAGGGCAGTGCGCAGGCGCTCGCGCTGGCCCGTGAACTGCAGGTGCCGCAGGGCCAGGCCGATGCCGTGGCGCGGCAGCTGCAGGCGCGGCGCAGTGCGGGCGCGGGGATCGGCGCATTGCTGGCGCAGGCGCGCAATGCGTTCGCGGCTGGCCGCCTGGATGAAGGGGACAGCAGCGCACTGCCGCTGTTCCAGCGCATCCTGGCCCTGCAGCCGGACAACCTGCCGGCGCTGGAAGGGCGCGAGGATGCCCTGAGCGACCTGCTGCAGCGCGCCCGCGCGCTGGCTGCGCGCGGCGAGCTGGCGCAGACCGCGGTCCTGCTGCAGCGTGCGCGCCAGTTCGATGCCGGTCACAGCGATCTGCCGGCCAGCCAGGAAGCACTGGCGCGCGCGGTCGACCAGCGCCTGCGGCAGGGCCAGCGTGCACTGAAGCAGCAGACGCTGGACGCCGCGGGCAACGCCTTCGACGCCGTGCTGGCAGTGGCGCCCGATGATCCCAATGCATTGCGCGGCCGCGAACAGACGGCGCAGGCGCTGCTGGCACGCAGCCAGCGCCAGGCCGCCGATTTCCAGTTCGAGGCGGCCGAGACCGACCGTGCGCGTGCCGCTGCACTCGGCGCATCGCAGGCGGCATTGCAGCAGGCGGCGCAACGCATCCAGCGCGCCCAGCAGGCGCGGCAGGCACAGCAGCAGCCGGCAGTGAGCACGGCCCAGCGCGAGCGGAAGCTGCGCGACCACCTGCGCCAGATCGATCGCGCCGAGCGCGAAGGGCGCTGGATCAGCCCGCCCGGGGACAGTGCGTTCGACGCGCTGCGTGAGGCACAGGCGCTGGCGCCGCGCGATGCACGGGTGAGGGCGGCTGCCGCGCGCCTGCTGCCGGCCAGCCGCCAGTGTTTCGATGACAACCTGCGGCAGAACCGGGTGCAGGCCGCGGGTGCCTGCCTGCAGGCCTGGCAGACCCTGGCGCCGACCGCGGCAGGCCTGCCGTCGGCACGGGTGAGGCTGGCACAGCGCTGGCTGGCCATCGGCAGTGAGCGGTTGGGCCGCGGCGACGTGGCCTTCGCCGCGGCCGCCGTCGACCAGGTGCGCCAGCTGCAGCCGGACCTGCCGGAGCTGGCCGCGTTCGAGCAGCGCCTGCGGCAGGTGGGTGCGGAGTCCTGGCGTCGCTGAGCCTGCGCCATGGGAGAGGAGTCGGGTATAGTCCAGCGGCTCCAACTTTCCCCCCGCCTGGCCATGTCCCGCGTAGCGACCGCCTCCGATCCCGATGCATCCCGCGTCTGCGCGGTGATCGTTACCTATGGACCGGACCCGGTTCTGTTGCAGCGGGTGGTCGACAGCGTCCTGCAGCAGGTGGGGCATCTGGTGGTGTTCGACAATGGCAGTGCCACTGTCGACGTCGCGGCGATGGTGGGCGATAGAGCGGGTGTCAGCCTGGTGGCATCCCCGCACAACGTGGGGCTGGGCTGCGCGTTGAACCGCGCGTATGAAAAGGCGGACGCGCTGGGATTCGACCATGTCCTGCTGATGGACCAGGACAGTGTCCTCGCCCCGGGCATGGTCGATGTGCTGTGGACGGCCCTGGTCGAGCTTGCGCGGACCGGGCCGGTGGCTGCCGTCGGCCCCCAGTTCCGCGATTCCCGCAGTGGCGTGCTGGCGCCGTTCGTCCGCTTTGGTTTTCCGTTCAACCACAAACTGCGGGGTGGACCGGGCCAGCGCGTGTCGTGCGACTTCCTGATCACCTCCGGCTCGCTGGTGCCGATGAAGGCGCTGCGGGAGATCGGCCCGATGGACGAGGGACTGTTCATCGACAACCTGGACATGGACTGGTGTTTCCGTGCCAAGCGTGCCGGCTACGCGCTGTATGGAATCTGCGATGCGCAGATGAGCCACAGCATCGGCGAGGAACTGCTGCCGTCGCGGGCGAAGCCGGACGGCGTGATCGTGCACAAGCCCTTTCGCTTGTACTTCATCATGCGCAACCGGGTGCTGCTGTACACCCGCGCGTACACCCCGCGCGTGTGGGTCGCCCAGGACATTCCCCGGCTGCTGCTGAAGCTGGTGGGCAACGGCCTGTTCCTGGCTCCACGCCGGGTTCGACTGCGGTTCATGTTGAAGGGGCTGTGGGACGGGATGCGGGGCGTGACCGGCGGTCTACCGCCGGGTAGTCGCTGAACAGGTGGAAATCCGGGCCTTTCCTGCGGGAGGGGCTGGGGTAGACTCGCCTGACCCTACATTCCCGCATTCCCGTGCCCCGACGCTACGATTCCGACGACATCGACGATTTCGACGACGACGACCAGCAGGACTCCGGTCCCCTGTGGCGCCGCCGGTTGATCACCTGGACCATGGCGGCAGTCGCGTTGGGACTGGGTTTCCTCATTCCCTACACGCTGTACCTGAACCAACAGGTCACCCAGCGTTTTGGCGAACTGCGCTGGCAGATTCCGACGCGTGTCTACGCGCGCCCGCTGGTGCTGGTGCCCGGCAAGGCCATGGACGCGGCCACGCTGAAGACCGAACTGGCCGCCTCGGCCTACCGCGATGATGGCCAGGGCAAGGACCCGGCCACCTACGCGGTGCAGGGCGGGCGCTTCACCATCTCCAGCCGCGGCTACAACGATGTCGATGGCCACGTCGCTGCCAAGCGCGTGGAGCTGTCGCTGTCCGGCGGCAGCGTCGCGTCGCTGCGTGACCCCGATTCGCGCAAGGCACTGAAGGCCGCCCGCCTGGATCCGGCGCGCATCGCCACGCTGTACGGGCAGAAGCAGGAAGAGCGCCGCCTGATCCGCATGAACGAAGCGCCCGACCTGCTGGTGACCGGCCTGCAGGCAGTGGAGGACAAGGACTTCAACCGCCACCACGGCATCGACCTGTCCGGCATCGCGCGCGCGGTGTGGGTGACCATCCGTTCCGGTGGCCAGAGCCGCCAGGGTGCGTCCACGCTGACCCAGCAGCTGGCCCGCAGCGGCCTGCTCGGCATCGGCAAGGAACAGACCCTCACCCGCAAGTTCAACGAAGTGCTGTACGCGCTGATCATGGAAGCGCGCTACGACAAGCGCACCATTTTCGAGGCCTACCTCAACCAGGTGTACCTGGGCCAGCGCGGCAGCCAGGCGATCCATGGCATGTCCTCCGGTGCCGAGTTCTGGTTCGGTCGCGACCTCTCCTCGCTGGATACCGAGCACATCGCGCTGCTGATCGGCCTGGTCAAGGGGCCGTCCTACTACGACCCGCGTCGTAACCCGGAGCGCGCGACCGACCGCCGCAACTTCGTGCTGGGCAAGCTGCACGAAGCAACCCTGATCGATGACGCCGAGTACCAGCGTGCGCTGAAGGCGCCGCTGGGCGTACCCAAGAGCCCGGGCCTGGTGGCGGCCAACCGCTTCCCCGCCTATGTCGACCTGGTGCGTCGCCAGCTCGGCCATGACTACCCCGAATCGGCCCTGCAGGGCGCCGGCCTGAGCGTGATGAGCGGCATGTCGCCGTCCGCGCAGGCCTACGCCGAAGGCGCGGTGACCCGCACCATCAAGTCGCTGGAGAGCAAGCGTCGTCCCGAGCTGCAGGCGGGCATGGTGATGACCGATGTGCACAACGGCGACGTGGTGGCGGTGATCGGCAGCCGCGAAGTCTCCGAGGTCGGCTTCAACCGCGCCATCGAGGCACAGCGCCCGGTCGGTTCGCTGCTGAAGCCGTTCGTGTACCTGCTGGCCCTGGCCCAGCCGGACCGCTATTCGCTGGCCAGCTGGGTCGATGATTCACCGGTGACGGTGCAGCTCGGCCGTGGCCGCAACTGGAGCCCGGGCAACGCCGACAACCGCAGCCACGGCACGGTGCGGCTGATCGACGCGCTGGCCCATTCCTACAACCAGGCGACCGTGCGCGTGGGCATGCAGGTCGGCCCGGAACGGGTGACCCAGCTGATCCACGTGCTGGCCGGCATCAAGGCGGATCCCAATCCGGCGGTGATCCTCGGCTCGACCGACCAGAGCCCGTACGCGATGGCCCAGCTGTACCAGTTCCTGGCCTCCGGCGGCGAGATCCAGCCGCTACATGCGGTGCGTGGCGTGCTCGATCCGCAGGGCAAGCTGCTCAAGCGCTACGACAAGACCCCGGCCCCGGCCCAGGAAGGCGATTCGATTGCCGCCAACCTGATCAGCATCGGCCTGCAGCAGGTGGTCGCCAGCGGCACCGCGCAGCGCCTGAACGCCGATGGCCTGGGCCGCCTGCAGCCGGCCGGCAAGACCGGCACCACCAACGATGGCCGCGACAGCTGGTATGCCGGTTACACCGGCGACCACCTGGCAGTGATCTGGATGGGCAACGACCAGAACGAACAGGCCGGCCTGTACGGCGCCACCGGTGCGATGCGGGTGTGGTCGGGCATCTTCCAGCGCCTGCCGAGTGCGCCGCTGAAGGTCAGCAACAAGGGCCTGGACTGGCAGTCGGTGGCCGCCACCGGCACCAACAGCACCGATGAAGGCTGCCCGGACGCCCGTCGTTTCCCGTTCGTGGTCGGCTACGCGCCGGCCTACGCCCCCTGCGCCCCGGCTGCGCTGCCGGACGAGCAGGGCGGTGAAAGCGAAGGCGGTGGCTGGCGCAGCTGGTTCGGCCTTGACCGCAAGCAGGAACCGCCTGCCGCCGAACCTGCCGCAGCGCCCGCTGCCGCCACTCCTCCTCCCAGCCGGTGATGCCGATGACCCTTCGATCCCTGTATCCGTTGCTGGCCGTGACCGGCCTGAGCCTGGCCCTGGCGGCCTGCGTGAGCAGCCCGCCGCCGGCAGCCAAGCCGGTGGACACCACCACGCCGGCCCAGCGCCTGGCCAACGTGGAAGCCGCCGCTGGCCCGGACGACAAGGAACTGTCAGTGCAGCCGCTGCGTGATTCGCAGGTGGAAGACCTGCGCCAGACCGCCCTGGCCCAGCGCCAGGGCAACGACCTGGCCGCCGCCGCCGGCAGCCTGGACCAGGCGCTGCAGATCGTGGCCGGCGACCCGGCGGTGCTGCAGGAACGCGCGGAGATCGCGCTGCTGCAGGGCCAGTGGGCCGAGGCGGAGACCTTCGCGCGCAAGGCGGTGGACCTGGGTTCGAAGACGGGGCCGCTGTGCCGCCGGCACTGGGCGACGATCGAGCAGTCGCGCCTGGCGCGGGGCGAGAAGGAGAATGCGGTGTCGGCGCATGCGCAGATTGAAGGGTGCACGGTGCCGGGGATCAAGCGGTACTGAGTTTCCAGCCAACGGCGCAGCCCCTCGTGGCTGGCCGGTCGGTAGAGTCGACTGTTAGTCGACTGGCCTTGCGAGGTGGGCCGGGCGGGTGG
>NZ_JACVTV010000106.1:0-15206 GCF_016624625.1 Stenotrophomonas sp. S41
CGTTTGAGCCTGAAGTCGTCCTTGCCTAGGCAAGGACAACACGGTATCTACAACAGCGCGGCGGGCCTATCGGCTCGGCGCCACCGCATCATCCTGCGGCTGCTCGCGCACGCTGGCCGCCACCTGCACGCCCTCACTGCGCTGGATCAGCCGCAGCGGCTGCCCCTGGTAGCGCACCTCCAGCGCGTCGTGGGCCTCGGCCACGGCGGCCACCAGCGGGCACAGCGCCTGCGCGCGGGCCTCGATACGCTCGGCGCGGCCTTCCAGCTCCTGTTCCATCTGCGCGTCCAAGCGGTCGGCGCGCTCCTCCATCGCATCGCTGCGGCCGGTGACCATCTGCCACAGCATGCTGCGGGCGATGGACGCGGACAGCGACTCGGCCATGTCCTGCACCTTGGCCTCGAAGCCCGGCCCGAACACCGCCTGTTCCCAGTAGCCCTTGCCCAGCGTGCCGTCGATCCAGTCATCGGCCTGCCGGCGCAGGCGCCGGACCTTGCGGCTGTTGGCGGTGCCGGTGAGGCTCTCATAGACCCCGTCGAGCACGTCAAAGCTCAGTCCGCTCACTTCCTGGGCCAGCGCGGTGGCCGCCGGCATCAGCTGCCGCGCCCCGGCCTCCATCTGCCGCAGGCGGGCGGCGTCGCCCTCGCTGACCGGCACGATCGTGTCGTCCAGGCTCAGCACGCCATCGTGGAACACCACCTCATGCGGCGCCTGCGGGCCATGCCGCAGCCAGATGCCACCGCTGTCCACCAGCACGTCGTAGTCGGTGCGCATGCCGCACTGGTCCGAGCGCAGCTTCGGGGCGTCGCCGGCCAGCACCGGGGCGGTGGCCAGGCAGGCCAGCAGGGCCAGGGCGGGCAGGGGCAGGCGCATGGTGGAATCCTTTCCGGTCAGTGCAGGGCCCCAGCATCCCGCGCCCGCACGGTGCCGTCACCGGCCGGAAGTCACTGCCCGATGGCCATCCAACCGGCCATACCGGCTTTCCCACCGGCTGCCCACCACCTATCCACAGGGTTGTCCCTAGCCAGCTTCATCACTGTCATGTGAAGCTGTCATTGTTCCGTTTCCGCAGCACGTTGTACCGCCGATGTGACGCCTTCCGGGCTTGACTGCGCAGCCCGTTCCGGCAGGTCCAAAGCGTCCAGACGCGGCGCCGATGGCATGATCCTTGCGCCGCAAGGGATTACCAAATTTCACTACATTTGGCGTTGACGGCCCCCATCACCCCCACTATCTTGTGGCCGTCGGTCGCAACGACCCCATCGCTTGGGGTCCGCAACGGGGCTCTACCGCGGTACCCGCCAGCGATCGCCAACCGGCAGTGGAAGGCGCAGGGTCTCACCTCCTGCGACGCCGTCCTGCCACCCTGGGCTGTCATGTCCCGGGTCGAGCAACCCTGATGCATACAGCACCCCCAATCACGCCAAGAGGACACACGCCGTGACCACCGAATCCAGCGCCACCATCGAAAAGGAAAGCGAGTTCCTGCTGACGTCGCCGCCGACGGCCAACGCGATGAGCGTGACCAAGCGCAACGGCACGACCGAGCTGGTGGATCTGAACAAGATCGTGCGCGCGGTGCAGCGTTCCTCCGAAGGCCTGCACGCCGTCGATCCGATGCGCGTGGCCACCCGTACCATCTCCGGCCTGTACAACGGCGCCACCACCCGCGAGCTGGATGAACTGTCCATCCGCACCGCCGCCCTGCTGAT
Source organism: Stenotrophomonas sp. S41 (assembly GCF_016624625.1). Lineage (NCBI taxonomy): Bacteria > Pseudomonadati > Pseudomonadota > Gammaproteobacteria > Lysobacterales > Lysobacteraceae > Stenotrophomonas > Stenotrophomonas sp. S41. Next base: position 1,713 of record NZ_JACVTV010000106.1, read on the forward strand.
CGGTGAAGAGCCCGAGTACGGCCGCCTTGCGGCGCGCCTGCTGGCCAACTACATCGCCAAGGAAGTGTCGGGCCAGGAAATCTACGCCTTCTCGCAGTCGGTCAGCCGTGGCCACGAAGTCGGCCTGATCAACGACCGCCTGCTGAACTTCGTGCAGACCAACGCACGCAAGCTCAACGATGCCATCGACATCTCGCTGGACCTGAACTTCGATTACTTCGGCCTGCGTACCCTGTACGACCGCTACCTGCTGCGCCACCCGCACACCCGCAAGGTGATCGAGACCCCGCAGCAGTTCTTCCTGCGCATCGCCAGCGCGCTGAGCGAGGACGTGTCCGAGACCCTGGCGCTGTACAAGCGCATGGGCAACCTGGACTACCTGCCGTCCAGCCCGACCCTGTTCAATTCCGGCACCACCCACGAGCAGCTGTCCTCGTGCTTCCTGCTGGATTCGCCGCAGGATTCGCTGGAATCGATCTACTCCAAGTACGGCGACATCGCCCAGCTGTCGAAGTTCTCCGGCGGCATCGGCGTCAGCTACACCCGCGTGCGTTCGCGTGGTTCGCTCATCAAGTCCACCAACGGCCATTCCAACGGCATCGTGCCGTGGCTGAAGACCATGGATTCGTCCGTGGCTGCGGTGAACCAGGGCGGCAAGCGCAAGGGCGCGGCCTGCGTCTACCTGGAAACCTGGCATGCCGACGTCGAGGACTTCCTCGAGCTGCGTGACAACACCGGTGACGAAGCCCGCCGTACCCACAACCTGAACCTGGCCAACTGGGTGCCGGACCTGTTCATGAAGCGCGTCGAGGCCGACCAGGAATGGTCGCTGTTCGATCCGCGCGTCGTGCCGGAGTTCACCGACCTGTTCGGCGAAGCCTTCGAAGCCGCCTACCTGCAGGCCGAAGCGCAGGGCAAGGCCAACCGCACCATCTCCGCCCGCAAGCTGTACGCCCGCATGATGCGTACCCTGGCCGAGACCGGTAACGGCTGGATGACCTTCAAGGACAAGTGCAACCGCGCCAGCAACCAGACCTTGCGTCCGGGCAACGTGATCCACCTGTCCAACCTGTGCACGGAAATCCTGGAAGTCACGTCCAACGATGAAACCGCGGTGTGCAACCTGGGTTCGATCAACCTGGGCAACCACTTCGACGAGCACAACGAGTTCGACTTCGAGAAGCTGGCCGAGACCGTGCGCCTGGCCGTGCGTCAGCTCGACCGCGTCATCGACCTGAACTTCTACCCGATCGAAACCGCCCGCCGCGCCAACCTGCGCTGGCGTCCGGTCGGCCTGGGCTGCATGGGCCTGCAGGACGTGTTCTTCCGCAAGCGCCTGCCGTTCGACAGCGCCGAAGCCCGCGCCCTGTCGAAGAAGATCGCCGAAACGATCTACTTCCACGCCCTGGAAACCTCCTCGGAGCTGGCCCAGGAACGCGGCAAGCACCCGTCGTTCAACGACACCCGTGCCGCCAGCGGCGAACTGCAGTTCGACGCCTGGAACGTGGTGCCGGAAGACACCGCACGCTGGGATGCCCTGCGCGCCCGCATCAAGGAACACGGCCTGCGCAACTCGCTGATGATCGCGATTGCCCCGACCGCGACCATCGCCTCGATCGCCGGCTGCTACGAGTGCGTTGAACCGCAGGTGTCCAACCTGTTCAAGCGCGAAACCCTGTCCGGTGACTTCCTGCAGGTCAACCGCTACCTGGTGAACGAGCTGAAGAAGCTGGGCCTGTGGACCGCCGACATGCGCGACGCCATCAAGCTGGCCGAAGGTTCCATCGCCGGCATCGCGCAGATTCCGGAAACCCTGCGCGAGGTCTACCGCACCGCATGGGAACTGCCGATGCGCGCACTGATCGACATGGCCGCCGAGCGTGGCGCCTTCATCGACCAGTCGGCCTCGCTCAACCTGTTCATGGAAAGCCCGAACATCGGCGCGATGTCTTCCATGTACATGTACGCCTGGAAGCAGGGCATCAAGACCACCTACTACCTGCGTTCGCGTCCGGCCACCAAGATCGCCAAGACCACGGTGAGCAGCGCGGCCCCGGCCAAGGTGTTCAGCCCGGACGAAGCCATCGCCTGCTCTCTGGAAAACCCGGAAGCCTGCGAGGCCTGCCAGTAATACATCGCGCGGTGGGTGCCGACCGTTGGTCGGCACTGCTGCTCGACTGCAGAAAATACCAAGGTAGCGCCGGGCCACGCCCGGCGTTTTGACCCGAGAATTCAAGGAAACACCCATGGCCGACAAGCCCAAGCAGATGCTGCTCGATCCCGGTTTTGAACTGACCCTGCGCCCGATGCGCTACCCGCAGTTCTATGACATGTACCGGAACGCGATCAAGAACACCTGGACGGTGGAAGAGATCAACTTCCAGATCGACATCACCGACCTGCACAGCAAGATGTCGCCGGGTGAGCGCCACCTGATCCACCGTCTGGTCGCGTTCTTCGCCACCGGCGATTCGATCGTGTCCAACAACCTGGTGCTGAACCTGTACCAGCACTTGAACGCGCCCGAAGCGCGCATGTACCTGTCGCGCCAGCTGTACGAAGAAGCGCTGCACGTGCAGTTCTACCTGACCCTGCTCGACAACTACCTGCCGGATCCGGAAGAGCGCGTCAAGGCCTTCGCCGCGGTGGAGAACATCGACTCGATCAAGAAGAAGGCCGACTTCTGCTTCAAGTGGATCGACTCGATCCAGGATCTGAAGCGCATCGAGACCCGTGCCGAGCGCCGCCAGTTCCTGCTGAACCAGATCTGCTTCGCTGCGTGCATCGAAGGCCTGTTCTTCTTCGCCGCCTTCGCCTACGTGTACTACTTCCGTTCGCGCGGCCTGCTGCCGGGCCTGGCCTCGGGCACCAACTGGGTGTTCCGCGACGAGAGCGCGCACATGGACTTCGCGTTCGAGTCGGTGCGCGTGGTGCGTGAGGAAGAGCCGGACCTGTTCGACGAGGAAATGAAGCAGCAGGTCTATGACATGCTGGCCGAAGCCATCGAATGCGAAGTGCAGTTCGCCGAGGACGTGCTGTCCGGTGGCGTGGCCGGTATCTCGACCCGCGACATGCGCCAGTACCTGCAGCATTGCGCCGACCAGCACTTCGCCAAGCTGGGCATGGAAAAGAAGTACAACGTGCGCAACCCGCTGCCGTTCATGGAACTGCAGGACGTGCAGGAACTGACCAACTTCTTCGAACGCCGCGTCTCGGCCTACCAGGTCGGCGTGCAGGGCGAAGTCGCCTTCGACATGAACTTCTGATCGAACCGGTCAGGTCTGTCGCAACGAAAAACCCCGGCAATGCCGGGGTTTTTTGTGGGTAGCGCCGGGCCACGCCCGGCGTGCGTGCTTTCGTAGAGTCGAGCTTGCTCGACTGCTTTTCGCGAACGGCAGTCGAGCAAGCTCGACTCTACAAAGCGTGGTTACCGCCGCCCTTCCACCGCCATCCGCACGGCCAGCCCGGCCAGCACCGTGCCCATCAGCCAGCGCTGCGCGGCCTGCCAGCTCGGTCGTGCGGCCAGGAACGCCGCAATGCTGCCGGCCATCAGCACGATCACCGTGTTCACCGCCAGGCTGACCGCGATCTGGGTGAAGCCCAGCACCACCGACTGTGCCAGCACGCTGCCGTGGCCGTCCGGGTGCAGGAACTGCGGCAGCAGGGACAGGTACATCACCGCGATCTTCGGGTTCAGCAGGTTGGTCAGGAAACCCATCGCGAACAACCGGCGCGGGCTGTCCACGGGCAGCGCATGCACCGCGAAGGGCGAGCGGCCGCCCGGCTTCACCGCCTGCCAGGCCAGGTACAACAGGTACAGCGCGCCGCCGATGCGCAGCGTGTCGTAGGCGAAGGGCACGGTCATCAGCAGGGCGGTGATGCCCAGCGCCGCGCACAGCATGTAGAACAGAAAGCCCAGCGCCACCCCGCCCAGCGACACCAGCCCGGCGCGGCGGCCCTGGCAGATCGAGCGCGAGACCAGATAGACCATGTTCGGCCCGGGCGTGAGCACCATGCCCAGCGACAGCAGGGCGAAGGCCAGCAGGTCGGTGGCGGCGGGCATGGCGGCGTTCCGTGCGGTGGGCGTGGCGCAGTGTAGCGCCGCCTGCACCGGGCCTGGCTTAAAATTGCCGCACCCCACACCAATGGCCTCGCCATGACCCCCATCCCCGAAACCGTGCCGCCCATCGAAGTGCGCATGGCCGAAATCGTCTTCCCCAACCACACCAACCACATGGGCACCCTGTTCGGTGGCCAGGCGCTGGCGTGGATGGACAAGGCCGCCTTCCTGGCCGCCGCCCGCTACTCGCGCCGCACCGTGGTGACCGCGCGCAGCGACCAGGTCGATTTCAAGCTGCCCATCCGCATCGGCCAGATGGTGGAAACCGTGGGTCGCATCGTCGAAGTGGGCCGCAGCTCGATGAAGGTCGAGGTGGAGCTGATTGCCGAAGACCTGCACAGCGGCGAGCGCAAGCTGTGCACCCGCGGCCACTTCGTGATGATCGCGCTGGGTGATGACGGCCAGCCGACCGCCGTGCCGCGCCTGCCGGGCGCCCCGGCCGCTGACCCGGCCAGCTGACCACGCGCTTGCGGGGACGCCCGCGCGCCCCCATTTCGCTGCCATGACCCCGCCGCTGACCGACTTCATCGACCGCGCCCAGCGCCTGTTCGTGCTGACCGGTGCCGGCTGCAGTACCGCCTCGGGCATCCCCGATTACCGCGATACCGACGGCCAGTGGAAACGCACGCCGCCGGTGACCTACCAGGCCTTCATGGGCGAGGCGGCCACCCGCCAGCGCTACTGGGCGCGCAGCCTGCTGGGCTGGCCACGCTTCGGCCTGGCCCTGCCCAACGGCACCCACCAGGCGCTGGCCGCGCTGGAAGCCCGCGGCACACTGCAGGTGCTGCTGACCCAGAACGTGGATGGCCTGCACCAGCGCGCCGGCAGCCGGAACGTGATCGACCTGCACGGGCGGCTGGACCTGGTGCGCTGCATGGGCTGCGAGCGCCGCAGCGGGCGCGAGGATTTCCAGCAGCGCCTGCTCGATGCCAACCCGGGCTGGGACGCGCTGGACGCGGGCATCGCCCCGGACGGCGACGCCGACCTGGAAACCGACTTCTCCGCCTTCGTGGTGCCGGATTGCCCGTACTGCGGCGGCCTGCTGAAGCCGGACGTGGTGTTCTTCGGCGAAAACGTGCCGCGCGAGCGCGTGGCGGCCGTGCACGAGCACCTGCAGCAGGCCGATGCGGTGCTGGTGGTGGGTTCCTCGCTGATGGTCTATTCCGGCTTCCGCTTCGTGCAGGCTGCCGCAAAGGCCGGGTTGCCGGTGGCGGCGCTGAACCGCGGCCGCACCCGCGCCGATGACCTGCTGCAGTTCAAGGATGAACGGGACTGCGCCGAGGCGTTGGCGGGTTTCGCGACCCGGTAGCGCCGGGCCATGCCCGGCGGGCAACGGCGGCCGCCGACGCGCCCCCGCGAAACAGCGATCCATCCAGATGGTTGATCCGCAGGCCGTGCAGCGGTGCAATACGCACCCCCTACGCATGTCCTTACCGTCTTGAGCCAGCTGTTCTCGCCGATGTCCTTCGGCCCCCTGACCCTGCCCAACCGCATCGTGATCGCGCCGATGTGCCAGTACTCCGCCGAACAGGGCCGCGCCAGCGACTGGCACGCCATGCACCTGGGCAACCTGGCGCAGTCCGGCGCCGGCCTTCTGATCCTGGAAGCCACGGCGGTCGAGCCGCGCGGGCGCATCAGCTGGGCCGACCTGGGCTTGTGGGACGAAGAGACCGAGGCCGCGCTGGCGCAGGTGCTGGCCAGCGTCCGCCGCTGGTCGTCGATGCCGCTGGGCATCCAGCTGGCCCATGCCGGCCGCAAGGCCTCCACCGCCCGCCCGTGGGACGGCGGCCGCCAGCTGTCGGCTGACGATGCCAACGGCTGGGCCACCGTCGCCCCGTCGCCGGTGCCCTTCCATGCCGCCGACCCGGCACCGGAGGCGCTGGATGAAGCCGGCATCGCCGAGGTCATCGCCGCCTTCGCCGCCAGCGCGGTGCGCTCCGAGCGCCTGGGCTTCGAGCTGATCGAGATCCACGCCGCGCACGGCTACCTGCTGCACCAGTTCCTGTCGCCGCTCAGCAACCGCCGCACCGACGGCTACGGTGGCTCGCTGCCGAACCGCCTGCGCCTGCTGGTGGAAGTGTTCGATGCGGTGCGCGCCGCGGTGTCGGACAAGGTGTCGGTGGGCGTGCGCATTTCCGCCACCGACTGGGTCGACGGTGGCTGGGACCTGGTGCAGAGCGAAGCGCTGGCGCAGATTCTCGACGCACGCGGCTGCAACTTCCTGCACGTGTCCAGCGGCGGCCTCGACGAGCGCCAGAAGATCAGCGTCGGCCCGGGCTACCAGGTGCCGTTCGCGGCGGCCATCAAGGCCAAGAAGCTGCGCATGCCGGTCATCGCGGTCGGCCTGATCACCGAGCCGGAACAGGCCGAATCGATCCTGCGCCACAACCAGGCCGATGCCATCGCCCTGGCCCGCGGCATCCTGTACGACCCGCGCTGGCCGTGGCACGCCGCTGCCGCGCTGGGCGACAGCGTGGTGCCGTCGCCGCAGTACCTGCGCTGCGAGCCGCGCGAAGCGCGCAACGTGTTCCGCGCGCGCTGAGCCTCAGACCTGCCAGGCCGGCGCGATGCCGGCCTGCAGGTGTTCGAACAGCGCGCGGATCTTCGCGGTGAAATCGCGGCGGTCGCTCACGCAGAAGAACACCTCCATCGGCTCCGGCTGCCAGTCGCTGGCCGGGCCGAACACCGCCTGCAGGCGGCCATCGCGCAGATAGGGCTCGGCCACGAACGCGGCCAGCCGGGTGATGCCCGCGCCTGCAGCGGCCAGTTCGGCCAGCGCGTCGATGTCATCGCAGACCATGCTCGGCGGCAGCGCCGCGTCCACCCGCTGGCCGTCCTTCAGCAGGCCCCAACGCAGCGGCCGGCCATCGGTGGGGAAGCGGTGCAGCAGGCCGCGATGGCCGTTCAGCGCGGCCGGATCGGCCGGCGTGCCGTGCGCCTCCAGGTAGGCCGGCGAGGCACAGAACACGAACGGGATGCGCGCCAGCGGCCGCGCCACCAGCCCGTCTTCCAGCTGCGCGCCGATGCGGATGCTGGCATCCACCGCTTCCGGCCCGTGCTGCACGGCGCGATCGCTCAGGCGCAGTTCCAGCTGCAGCTGCGGGTAGCGCTGCTGCAGGCTGGGCAGCAGCGGTGCCAGCACGTGGCGGCCGAACGCGCTGCTGCTGGCGATGCGCAGCGGCCCGGACGGTTCGATGTCGCCGGCGGTGACCATCGCCTGCGCGCGCGTCAGGTCGGCCTCGATGTGCCGCACCTGCGCCAGGTACACCGCACCGGCTTCGCTGAGTGCCAGCTGCCGCGTGCTGCGGTTGAGCAGGCGCACGCCCAGGTGGGCTTCCAGCCGGTTGATGTTCTGGCCCACGGCGGTGGCGCTGATGCCAAGGTGGCGGGCCGCGGCGGCAATGCTGCCGGTCTCTGCGGTGCGGGTGAAGCTGCGGATGAGCTGCAACAGGTTCATGACCGGCCAGCTTGCCACGGAAGCCGGCAAGCGTGGCTTGGGTCTGCACCAAGCGCGAGAGGGCTGTGCACGGGCCGCCGCACCGCTAGCCTGCCGGCCCACTTCATTCGATGCGATGTGCCATGGCCCACCCCCGAACGCCCCGCTGGAAGCTGCACGCCCGCAGCACGCCGTTTGTCTTCGCCTTCTTCATGGCCGGCCTGATGGCGCTGCTGATGTGCCTGGTCATCACCGCGGCCAACGCCGGACTGGGCAGCGACTACCTGGCGCGGGTGCTGGCCGCCTACCAGATGGCCATGCCGGTCGCGTTCTGTGGCGTCCTGCTGGTGCGTCCGCTGGTGGTGCGGCTGGTGGCCTTGACGGTGCATCCGCACTGAAGATCGGTTGCATCTGACAGCATTGTGCATCGCGGCAGGATGCTGCCCTACACTCGGGCGATGCGCCCCGATTCCATTCTTACCCTGTCCTGCCCCGACCGCACCGGCATCGTCTACCGCGTGTCCGGGCTGTTGTTCGACCACGGCTGCAACATCCTCGACGCCCAGCAGTTCGGCGATGAGGAGAGCGGACGCTTCTTCCTGCGCGTGCATTTCGACCGCGACGCCAGCCTGCCGCTGGACACCGTGCATGCAGCAATGGCCGGGCTGGCCGCCGACTACGGCATGGACTGGCAGCTGCACGACGGTCGCCGCCGCGCGCGCCTGCTGGTGCTGGTCAGCAAGCAGGGCCATTGCCTGAACGACCTGCTGTTCCGCGCCCACAGCGGCCAGCTGAAAGTGGACATCGCCGCGGTGGCGTCCAACCACGCCGATTTCGCGCCGCTGGCCGCGTCCTACCAGGTGCCGTTCCACCACCTGCCGGTGAACGCGGACACGCGCGCCGTGCAGGAACAGCAGATCATCGACCTGGTCGAACGCGAGCGCATCGACCTGGTGGTGCTGGCGCGTTACATGCAGATCCTCTCACCCACGCTGTGCCGTGCCCTGGCCGGTCGCGCGATCAACATCCACCACAGCTTCCTGCCCAGCTTCAAGGGCGCGCAGCCGTACCACCAGGCGCACGCGCGCGGGGTCAAGATCATCGGTGCCACCGCGCACTACGTGACCGAGGATCTGGACGAAGGCCCGATCATCGAACAGGACGTGGCCCGCGTGGACCACGCGATGGCGCCGCGCGAACTGGTGCGGCTGGGCAGCGATACCGAATCGCAGGTGCTGGCGCGTGCCGTGCGCCGGCATGTGGAGCACCGCATCCTGCTCAACGGGCATCGCACGGTGGTGTTCCGGTAATTGTCTACCCCGCGTCCGCCGGGCATGGCCCGGCGCTACCAACGGGCGTGATCCGGTAGCGCCGGGCCATGCCCGGCGGTCACGCCTCAGACGATCGCAATCCCCGCCTTGCCCAGCGCCTCACGCACCATCGCGTCGTTGGCTTCGGTAACCGGCCGGGTCAGGTCCCAAAGGAACTTCACCCGGAAGCCGGATTTCACCGCGTCCTGCGCGCTCCACAGCACGCAGTAATCGCGCGCCAGGCCGCACACGTGCACCTCGCGGATGCGGCGCTCATGCAGCCAGCCGGCCAGCCCGGTCGGCGGGCGTTCGCCCTCCGGGCCATGGTTCTCGCGGAACGCGCTGTACGAATCCACCTGCTGGCGGGTGCCCTTGCGCAGGATCAGGTCGGCCACGGTCCAGTCCACGCCCGGGTGCAGCGCGGCGCCGTCGCTGCCCTGCACGCAGTGGTCCGGCCACAGGGTCTGCGGCTGCGCGTGCAGCAGGATGCTCTCGAACGGGCGCGTGCCGGGGTGCTGGCTGGCGAAGGAGGCGTGGTCGGCCGGGTGCCAGTCCTGGGTGGCCACCACCGTGCGGTAGCGGCGCTGCGCCAGCAGCTCGGCAATCGGCGCCACCAGCGCATCGCCCTGGTCACAGGCCAGCGCGCCACCGGGCATGAAGTCCGGCTGCAGGTCGATCACCAGCAGGGCGACATCGGCGGGCAGGGCGGTCATGGCAGGGTCCAGCACAGCAGAGGGGGCGACCAGCGTGGCCGCCCCCCGCGCACACGTCAATCGCCCTGCGGCGTTTCAGCCTCCTGGCCGTAGTACAGCAGGCCGATCTTGATGCGCTCGCGGCCGGTTTCGCGGCGGTGGCGGTTGGCATCGCGCAGCGAATACACGCAGCCGCAGTACTCCTGCTGGTAGAACTGCTCGCGCTTGCTGATCTCCACCATGCGGCTGGCTCCGCCGCCCTTGCGCCAGTTGTATTCCCAGTACTGCAGGCCTTCGTAGCGCGATGCCGCGCGCACGCCGCAGTCGTTGATCTGCGTCATGTTCTTCCAGCGCGAAATGCCCAGCGACGAACTGATGGTGTCGTAGCCGTGCTCATGCGCGTACAGCGCGGTGCGCTCGAAACGCATGTCGAAGCACATCGTGCAGCGGATGCCACGCTCGGGTTCGTTCTCCATGCCGCGCGCGCGGCTGAACCAGTTGTCGGTGTCGTAGTCGCAGTCGATGAAGGGGATGCCGTGCTGCTCGGCGAAGCGGATGTTCTCCTGCTTGCGCAGCTCGTATTCCTTCACCGGGTGGATGTTGGGGTTGTAGAAGAAGATCGCGTAGTCGATCCCGGAGGCGGTGATCGCCTCCATCACTTCGCCCGAGCAGGGCGCGCAGCACGAATGCAGCAGCAGGCGCTTGCCGTCGGCGGGCAGGGACAGGGCGGGGCGTTGGAACTCGGTCATCGTCGGGTGCATCTGGGCGTGGGCAACGGGTCTGGCCGGAAACCGTGAACAGGACGCGCGCGGCCACGTCGCCTGCACGCGCAGGACGACATTGGCCCCGGCAACCTCCCCGCGGAGATTCCAGGTCGAGTCAGGGGACGGTCGTGTCCCCCGGCCGGGGCCGGTATTCGGGCTGATGGACACGGGCCGCAGCCCACCTACTACCTGCCGCTTCCCAGGCGCGAGCCCAGTGCTGTTGGCAGGATTCGTTTCCATTCACCGCTGCGGGGCAGCTCCGGAATGGGCGCGTAAGGCGCCTTCACCGGATTCCCGTTTAAATCCCTGCCGTTGTCGCAACGACGGCAGGGATACCTTCGGCGTGCCCACGGTGGACGCGTTGCCGGCCAGGGTCAAGGGGCAAGGGGGGCAGAGCCCTGCGGAAGGAAGGGGTCGGATCCCGCTGCCACGCAGCGGGCTCTGACCCCGGGCGGGACGAACCTTCAACGCCCCGCCGCAGCCCGCGCGCGGATGTCCTCCAGCCGCTGGTCGTACAGCAACCGGCCGTTCTCCCACACGGTCACCATCGCATCCTCGAAGCCGGCCGGCAGGGTGTCGTCACCGCTGGCCGGCAGCGCCACCGTATGCAGGCTGCCATCGACCTGGCGGCGCAGCAGGCGCATGCGGCCGCGCTTGCTGGTCTTGCCGGCATCCGTGATCGGGTCCTTGTAGACGTCGATCCAGGCACCGTCCACCCGCGCGGCCGAGCACTTCAGCGCGAACTTCTGCGTATCGCGGTCCAGCCGCTGCAGCAGCGCGCCGCCCATGCCGAAGGCCACGTTGTCGGCGGCGTAGCCGTCAGCGGTGATGCGCTGCAGGATGGCGCGGATCGTATCCGGGTTGATGCCATCGCCCTGGATTACCCGCACGTGGTTGAGCACGCGGTAGCCCTTGACGTTGATCGTGTGGCCAAAGGCCTCGTCCAGGCGGCGTAGGCTCTCGGCCACCACTTCCACCGGGTCGCCCGAATCGGGGCGGATGACCAGGGTCGCGCCGGAGGCGATCACTTCATCGCGCAGGGTGGTGCCCCAGTGTTCGCTGATGGCGCGGTAGATGTCATAGCTGTCCGACACCACCGCGACAATCGCACCGGGCTTGCCGAACTGGCGCAGCATGTTGCGGTACGCATCCACTTCGCGCTCGCGGCCCCAGCTGGTGATGGTGCTGTGCTCGGCGGCGGGAATCGAATAGCCGGCCATCGGCGCGTGGTAGTGCGCGCGGGCCAGGCACAGCGCCGAGACGGTGTCGGTGCCGAGAAAGTTGACCAGGTGCGCGGCACCGCCCAGCGCGGCCGACTGCAGGCTCGACACACCGCGTGCGCCGAAGTCGTGCAGCTTGAACGGCAGCTGCCCCTGCGGGTCGTCGCTGGTCTGCTGCAGGAAGCCGGCGATGGTCTGCCGCGCATGCCAGCTGATGGTGGCCACAGTGACCGGGTACCACACGCGCAGCAGCAGGGTTTCCAGGTACGACGGCACCCAGAACGCGGCCGGGTCGGTCGATTCAATGGTCATCAGCGCTTGGTGCGTGGGCACCACGCTGCCCTCGGGCACGGCGCGGATGCGTACCGGCAGGTGGCCGCCGAGGCGATCGACGATATCGCGCCAGCCGGCTTCGTTGAACGGTTCGCCATGTGCGGCGAATACCGCGGCGGCGTCGTCGATATCGGCGTGGGTGACCGGCCGTGACAGCGCGTCCTTGAGGATCGCCTGCAGGCCGAAGAACACCGTGCGGTCATGCAGGCCGCCGCGCGATTCCACGTAGAAGAACGTGGCATCGGTACCCGGCGGGTACTGCAGCCAGTGGCTGGCCTTGTAGCTGTCGGTGTCGAGGAGAAGATTATCGAGGTAATGCATGACGGAAGCTCCTTCGCGTCGAGTGACACCGGCGGTCTATCCGCCGGTGGGGAAAGCCGGTCGGGTCAGCCCCGGCCGAGGAAATACTCCAGGATGTGCAGGTGGTCTTCGAACAGCTGCGGGCCCATCTCCAGTGCTTCGCTCACCGGAATCCAGCGCGCCTTGTCGGCGTCGTCGCCGCCGCGCACCGCCGGCAGTTCACCGGCCGGGAATTCGAAGTGGAAACCGTGGGTGATGGTGCGGCCGCGCTGGCTGCGGTCGGGGTGGTCGAACACCTGCTGGCTCTTCAGCGAACCCTTCAGCACCGGCAGCGGAATCTTCAGCCGGGTCTCTTCACGCAGTTCGCGCAGGCAGCTGTCGAGCAGGCTCTGTTCCTGGCCGACGAAGCCGCCGGGTAGTGCCCACAGGCCCTTGCCGGGTTCCGAACGGCGGCGTACCAGCAGCACGTGGCCCGAATGCACCACCACCGCATCGGTGGTGACGAAGGTGGGCGCGTAGGGCGCGTCCTTCCAGGCGGCCTTGTACTGTTCGATGAAGCGGTACTCGGCCACCAGCTGGCCATAGGCCGGTGCGCTCTTGCGGAAGGCTTCGAGCATGTCGTACACCGGCGCCGGTACGTTGCCCCGCAGCATCAGCAGCGCACCGTGGAAGTCGACATCGCCGGCTTCGAACAGGTAGCGGCGCAGCTCGGTGGCCGACAGGGTGGCGGTGTGCTGCACGTCCACCAGGGGCCACTGCGGGAATTCGCGCAGGTAATAGCTGGAGGCGTCCTTGTCCATGCCGATCAGGCCGACCTTGGCATCGGCGGCGGCGCCGTCGTTGCGCAGGGCTTCGGCCACCTGGCGCTGTACGTTGGCGATCCACTGGGCTTCGTTGTACAGGTGGTCGCGCAGCGGGCGGATCAGCAGGCGTTCGGTGTGGCCATCGAGGGCGGCCTGGATCATCACGGCGCGTTCGGCCACGGTCCAGGGATTGCGCAGGCTGCGGGGGGTATCGGCAGAGCCGACCAGGAAGATCAGCTTGCGGGCCCGGCTCAGGGCCAGGCGGGCAACGGCGGCGTGGCCGTTGTGGAAGGGCTCGAAACGCCCGATGAAGACGAGATAGTCGAATTCCATGAGAATCCCTCATGTCGTTGTGGTAGCCGCGGGTCTGTCCCTTGGCTTGGTGCTGATGCTACGCCGATGGTTGTGGGGGTCAAGTGTGGGGTTACCTGCGGTAGTGCCGGCCGCTGGCCGGCAACCTCAACTTCAAAAGCTGGCTATCCGTGGGTTGGCGGGGTGGGTCCGGTTGAGGGGGAC
>NZ_JACVTV010000107.1:0-15164 GCF_016624625.1 Stenotrophomonas sp. S41
TTTTTGCGGTGGTCTTCCTTTTTTTTTGGGGGGGGGGGGGGGGGGCGCCGCCCGGCCCCCGGGGGGGAATCACTTCGGAGCGAGGCGGGTAGCGCCGTCCAGGCGGATGGTCTCGCCGTTGAGATAGGTGTTGCCGAGGACGAAGCCGACCAGGCTGGCGAAATCATCCGGCTTGCCCAGGCGCGACGGGAACGGGATGGAGGCGGCCAGCGACTGCTGCACGGCCTCGGGCATGCCGTCCACCATCGGCGTCCAGAACACGCCCGGGGCGATGGTATTGACGCGGATGCCGAAGCGCGAGAGTTCGCGGGCCATCGGCAGGGTCATCGACACCACGCCGCCCTTGCTGGCGGCATAGGCGGCCTGGCCAATCTGGCCTTCGTAGGCGGCGATGCTGGCGGTGTTGATGATCACTCCGCGCTCGCCGTCGTCCCCGGCCTCGTTGTGCTGCATGCGGTTGGCCGCGGCCTTGGCCACGTTGAAGCTGCCGACCAGGTTGACCATCACCGTGCCCTGGAAGCCGGCCAGCGGCATCGGACCCTCCTTGCCCAGTACGCGGCCGGCGCCAAGGATGCCGGCGCAGTTCATCGCCACGTTCAGGCCACCAAGGAAGTCGTGGGCCTGGTCGATGGCCGCGGCCACGGCTGCCTCATCGCTGACGTTGACGTTGAAGTAGCGGGCCGAGTCGGCCCCCAGCTCGACCACGGCGGCCGCGCCCTTGTCGTCGTTGAGATCGAACAGGGCGACCTTGCCGCCATTGGCGACCAGATGCTGGGCCACGGCCAGGCCGAGGCCGGAAACGCCGCCGGTGATCACGGCACGTACGGAAGACAGCTGCATTGAACGGTCCTGCAGGTTCGAGAACCGCCGATTCTAACGGAAGCCACGGCGCGCGCCGTTGTGCGCTGCTGCAATCGGGCAGGGGCGGTAGAGTCGAGCTTGCTCGACTAAATGTGCCCAGAGCAGTCGAGCAAGCTCGACTCTACTCGACGCCCCGGGCCATGCCGGGCGGGTCGCGCCCGCGCAGCCGCCGCTCGAACTCGCCGGCGGGCAGGCCCGGGGCGAACAGGAAGCCCTGGCCGATGGTCACCCCCAGGCCCAGCAGGCACTGGCGCTGGGCTTCGGTTTCCACGCCCTCGGCCACCACGCCCAGGCCCAGGCTGCGGGCGATCGCGCAGACCGCCTCGCACACCGCCACGTCCGAGCGGTTGCGCGGGATGCCCTCGACGAACAGCTGGCTCAGCTTCAGGTCGTGGATCGGCAGCCGGCGCAGGTAGTTCAGCGCGCTGTAGCCCTCGCCGAAATCGTCGATGGTCAGCATCACGCCCATCTCGCGCAGGCGGGCGAAGGTGCGCAGGGTGTCCGGCGCGTCCTCGATCAGCACCCGCTCGGTGAACTCCAGTTCCAGCACCGTACCGGGCAGCTCGAACTCGTCCAGCACCTGGCGCACCCAGCGGGCGAGGTCCTCGCCGACGAACTGCCGCCAGGACACGTTGACCGCCACCCGCATCGTCTCCAGGCCATCATCCTGCCATTGCCGCACCTGCCGGCAGGCCTCGCGCAGCGCCCACTGGCCGATCCGCACGATGTCGCCGGTGTGCTCGGCATGGCCGATGAACAGGTCCGGGCGCATCTGCCCCAGCTGGCCGTTGTGCCAGCGCATCAGCGCCTCGCAGCCGGTGATGGCGCCGGTGCGCAGGTTGATCTGCGGCTGGTAGACCAGGCGGAACTCATCGCCGTCCAGCGCCTTGTGCAGCCGGCTCTCGATCTGCAGGCGGTCGTTCTGGCGCTCGGCCAGTTCCTGCGAGAACACGTGCCAGCCGTTGCGGGTGCGGCGCTTGCACTCGTACATGGCGGTGTCGGCGTTCTGGATCAGCTGCTGCGGCCGGTCGCCGTCGCCCGGGGCCTTGGCGATGCCGATGCTGGCGGTGACCTGGAATTCGTCGCTGCCCAGCTGGAAGGGCGAGGAGAACGCAGCGGTGATGCGCTCGGCCAGCTGCTCGGCCTGGTCGGGCTGGTCGCGCAGGTCGCAGATCACCAGGAACTCGTCGCCACCGAAGCGGGCGAGCAGGCCTTCGGTGCCGATGGCGGTGGCGATGCGCCGGGTCGCTTCGATCAACAGCTCGTCGCCGGCGTTGTGGCCGAGCAGGTCGTTGACCACCTTGAAGCGGTCCAGATCGATGTACAGCACCGCCACCCGGTCGTGGCCCGGGCTGCCCATGCGCACGCCGAGATCGGTGAGCACCGCATCGCGGTTCATGATGCCGGTCAGCGGGTCGGTGCGCGCCTGGACGCGCAGGGTCTCTTCGGCCTGCTTGCGTTCGGTGATGTCCTGCACGGTGCCGGTGATGCGCGCGGCATCGACGTCGCCGGTGGAGACCTCGCCGATCATCCGGATCCAGAACGAGTGGCCGTCGCGGCGCTGGCCCTGCAGCTCCAGGCCGAAGCTGCTGCGGTGTTCGATGGTGTCGGCCAGGGCCTGCTGCAGGGAGGCGCGGTCATCACTGCGCAGGCAGTCCAGCAGGTCGGTCATGTCCTGCAGGTCGTCGGGCTGGCCGACGATGCGCCGCGCCTCGTCGGTCAGGTACAGGCGCTGCAGGCTGCGGTCCCATTCCCAGCCGCCGATGTGGGCCAGCGACTGCGCCCGCGCGAACAGCAGGTTGTTGCGCTTCAGCTCGGTGATGTCGCTGAACATCGAATAGACATGGTCGGCCTGGTCGCAGCCGGTGCCGAACACCGGCACGTTGGTGGTCGACAGCCACAGCATGCGCCCGCGCGGGCGGTGGTACAGGCCGATGATCGTGCTGCGGATGACCCGCCCGGCCTGGAAGCAGCGGATGGTCGGCCACTGTGCCTGGGTGAGGGTGTTGCCGTGCTCGTCGACGATCAGCCAGGCCTCGGGGTCGAGCAGGGCGTCGAAGGCATTGCCGTTGCTGGTGATGCCGAGGACGCGGTGCGCGGCCGGGTTGGCCGAGATCACCCGCAGGTTGCGGTCGAACAGGATCACGCCCTTGTCGATCGATTCCATCAGCAGGCGGTAGCGCGATTCGGCACGCCAGCGGCCGCTCAGGTCGCGCGCCACGGCCACGATGCAGGGCTGGCCGTGGTCCTGGAAGCCGGCCGAATGCACCTCCACCGGGAAGCGGCTGCCATCGCCGCGCATGTTGGTCACTTCGATGACATAGGTGTCACCGCGGTTCAGCGCTTCCCAGACCGGCTGCAGGTGGTCGCTGGGCAGGTCGGGATTGAGCAGTTCGATCGGCTGGCCGACGATGGCCTCGCGGGGGCGGTCGTAGGCGTGGACGCCGGCGCGGTTGACGTCCAGCACCACGCCGTCGGCGCTGAGGATGCTGACCGGGTCGGGCACCGCATCGAACAGGGCGGCGTAGCGTTCCTGTGCCTCGCCCATGCGCAGGCGGGCGTCGATCAGTGCCTCCATCGCCTGGCGCAGCAGGCGGGCCTGCGCGGCGGGCGGGGCGCCCGCCAGCGCGGCCTGCAGTGCGGCCAGCGCGTCGTCGGTCACGGCGGATGCTTCGCCGTAGGCCGGGACGTCGCGCGGGCCGCTGTCGTTCATGTCGCCGCCAGGGCCTGCCCGACCCGGCTTGCAGTGGCGCGGCCGAGCAGGCCGGCCAGCCAGCGCCCGGTTTCCGCAAGGGCCGGCAGGTCCACGCCGCATTCCAGGCCCAGGCCCTGCAGCAGGTAGACCACGTCCTCGCTGGCCACGTTGCCGCTGGCGCCCTTGGCATAGGGGCAGCCGCCGGCGCCGGACACCGCGCTGTCGACCACGCGCACGCCTTCCTCCAGGCAGCTGGCGATGTTGGCGATGGCCTGGCCGTAGGTATCGTGGAAGTGCACGGCCAGGGCGCTCATCGGAATCTCGGCGGCGACCGCCTTCAGCATGGCCCGCGCCTTGTGCGGGGTGCCGACGCCGATGGTGTCGCCCAGCGAGATTTCGTAGCAGCCCATCTCATGCAGGGCACGGGCAACGCGCGCCACGTCGGCCAGCGGCACCTCCCCCTGGTAGGGGCAGCCCAGCACGGTGGAGACGTAGCCGCGCACGCGCACGCCGTCCTCGGCGGCACGGCGCAGGATCGGCGCGAAGCGGGCCAGGGACTCGTCGATGCCGGCATTGGTGTTGGTGCGGTTGAAGGCCTCGGAGGCGGCGGTGAACACCGCCACTTCCTGTACGCCCACGGCGCACGCACGGTCATAGCCCTGCTCATTGGGAACCAGCACCGGGTAGGCGATGCCGGGACGGCGGTCGATGCCGGCATAGACCTCGGCCGCATCGGCAAGCTGCGGAACCCAGCGCGGGCTGACGAAACTGGTCGCTTCGATGGTGCGCAGGCCGGTGGCGGACAGGCGGTCGATCAGGGCGATCTTGTCGGCGGTAGCTACCGCCTGCTTTTCGTTCTGCAGACCGTCACGCGGGCCCACTTCCACGATGCGGACGAAATCGCTCATCGGCGCACCTCCATGGCGGGCAGGGTGGGGCGGGCGGCAGATGCGGAAGCGGGTGCGATCACGGGGATTCCTGGAGAACGGGGGCGGCCCGGTCTCCACCGGGCTGCCAACAGGGATACGCAGGTCGGCCGCGAAAGCGGCCACATTCCTGTGCGGGAATCAGTTGAAGTGGTGGCAGACGGCCGCGATGTTCGTTGCCGTCGGGGCAGATCAGGCCTCCGTCACCCAGTGCGGGGCGCGCTTGTCGAGGAAGGCGCCCAGCCCTTCCTGGCCCTCGGCCGACACCCGCAGGCGCGCGATCAGGGCGGCATTGTCGCGGTCCAGGGTGTCACGGTCGTGGCTGTCGCGGACCTGGCGGACCAGTTCCTTGGCCGAGGACGAGGCGATCGGGCCGGCCTTGTCCAGCAAGGCCAGCTGGCGCTGCACGGCGTCGTCCAGGCGCTCGGGCTCGACCAGCTGGTGGACCAGGCCGATGCGCAGGGCGGTTTCCGCATCGAAGTGCTCGCCGGTGGCGAACCATCGGCGGGCCTGGCGTGGGCCGATGGCCTCGATCACGTAGGGCGAGATCACCGCCGGCAGCAGCCCAAGGCGGCTCTCGGTCAGGCCGAAACGGGCCGCGCTGGTGGCGATGGCGATGTCGCAGCAGGCGACCAGGCCGACGCCGCCACCGAAGGCTGCGCCGTGGACCCGGGCCAGGGTCGGCTTGGGCAGCTCGTCCAGGGTGCGCATCAGGCGCGCCAGAGCCAGGGAATCCTCGCGGTTCTCGGCCTCGCTGGCGGCGGCCATGCCTCGCATCCACTGCAGGTCGGCACCGGCGGAGAAGGACGCGCCGTGGCCGGCCAGCACCACCACCCGCACCGCCGGGTCGCGGCCGGCGGCTTCCAGGGCGCCGGTCAGTCGGGCGATCAGGCTCGCGTCGAAGGCATTGTGCAGCTCCGGCCGGTTCAGCCAGAGGGTCAGGACGGCGCCATCGCGCTCGATCAGCAAAGCATCGTTCATGGGATTCCGGGGTTACTCCATACCTGTATGGATCATAGCGGGCCATTGGTCATGGGCCATGACGCGACGCGGGAATGTTAGAATCGAGAACCATTTACATCCAGCTGAGATCGCGCTAGATGACGCTGTCCGAACTGCCCCTGCATACCCCGGCCGTGGTCGATTCCGTGCAGGATCTGCACGCCAACGATGCCATCGCCCGGCGCCTGCGAGAGCTGGGTTTCGTCAAGGGCGAGGAAGTGCGCCTGGTGGCCAAGGGGCCGGTCGGTGCCGAGCCGCTGCTGGTGCAGGTCGGGTTCACCCGTTTCGCACTGCGTATCAGTGAAGCCAAGCGGATCGTCATCGACACCGCCCGTGTGGAGTCCTGTGCATGAATGCTGCCGTCAACGCCGCTCCCCTGCGCATCGCGCTGGTCGGCAATCCCAACAGCGGCAAGACCGCGCTGTTCAACCAGCTGACCGGCAGCCGGCAGAAGGTCGCCAACTACACCGGCGTCACCGTCGAGCGCAAGGAAGGCCGCCTGCGTGCGCCGTCCGGCCGCGAGTTCGCCGTGCTCGACCTGCCGGGCGCCTACAGCCTGCAGCCGGCCAGCCTGGATGAGGCGATCACCCGCGACCTGTGCCGGGGCTTCTACCCGGGCGAGGCCGCACCGGACGTCCTGCTGTGCGTGATCGACGCCACCAACCTGCGCCTGCACCTGCGCTTCGCGCTGGAACTGCGTGAGCTGGGCAAGCCGATGGTCATCGCGCTGAACATGGTGGACGCGGCCCAGCGCCGTGGCATCCGCATCGACGTGGCCGCACTGGAGCGCGAGATCGGCGTGCCGGTGGTGGAAACCGTGGCCGTGCGCAAGCAGGGCGCCAAGGCCCTGGTCGACCGCCTCGATGCGATGGTGCCGCACCTGGATGCGCCGCTGGCCGGCGTCGAGGGCGGCATCGATTACCACGCCAAGGTGCGCAGCATCCTTGCGGCGGCCGTCAGCATGCCGGCGCGCACCGCGAAGATCGACGACACCCTGGACCGCTGGCTGCTGCACCCGGTGTTCGGCCTGATCACCCTGGTGGTGGTCATGTTCCTGATCTTCCAGGCGGTGTTCGCCTGGGCCACGCCGCTGATGGATGGCATCGAAGCCGGCTTCGGCTGGCTGGGCGAATTCGTCGGCGGCGTGCTGCCCGAAGGCCCGCTGACCAGCCTGCTGACCGACGGCATCATCGCCGGTCTCGGCGGGGTGGTGGTGTTCCTGCCGCAGATCCTGATCCTGTTCGCCTTCATCCTGGCGCTGGAGGAGTCCGGCTACCTGCCGCGCGCGGCCTTCCTGCTCGATCGCATGATGGCGGGCGCCGGCCTGTCGGGCCGTTCCTTCATCCCGCTGCTGTCCAGCTTCGCCTGTGCGGTGCCGGGCATCATGGCCACCCGCAGCATCCAGGACCCGCGCGATCGCCTGGCGACCATCCTGGTGGCGCCGCTGATGACCTGCTCGGCACGACTGCCGGTGTACGCGCTGCTGATCGGTGCGTTCATCCCGGCCGGCAAGGTCGGCATCTTCAACCAGCAGGGCCTGGTCCTGTTCGGGCTGTACGTGGCCGGCATCCTCAGCGCGCTGGTGATGTCGTGGGTGATGAAGAAGTGGCGCCGCGACAAGAGCGAGCACCCGCTGATGCTGGAGCTGCCGTCCTACCGCCTGCCGCACGTGCGCGACCTGGCCGTTGGCCTGTACGAGCGCGGCATGATCTTCCTTCGCCGGGTGGGCGGCATCATCCTGGCCCTGACCATCCTGCTATGGGTGCTGCTGACCTTCCCGGGCGCCCCGGCCGACGCCACCATGCCGGCCATCGATTACAGCTACGCCGGCCAGATCGGCCATGCGATGACCGCGATCTTCGCGCCGCTGGGCTTCAACTGGCAGATCTGCATCGCCCTGATCCCGGGCCTGGCCGCGCGCGAAGTGGCGGTGTCTTCGCTGGCCACGGTCTACGCGCTGTCGGCGGCCGATGACGATGCGGCCATCTCGGCGCTGTCGCCGGTGGTGGCCGATGGCTGGTCGCTGGCCACCGGCCTGGCGCTGATGGTGTGGTTCATCTACGCACCGATGTGCATTTCGACGCTGGCCACCATCAAGCGCGAAACCAATTCGTGGAAGACGATGGGCTTCTCGGCGCTGTACCTGTTCGCGGCGGCCTACGTGGCGGCACTGATCACCTACCAGGTGACCGTGGCGCTGGGAGGCGGCTGATGGACGCCGGCCTGCTGATCCAGTACCTCATCGTCGCGGTGGCCGTGCTGGCCAGCGTGTGGGTGGTGATGAAGAAGCAGTTTCCGGGTACCACGCGCAGGCTGCGCAGCACGCTGGCACTGGCCCTGCTGAAGCCGGGCCGGGCCGCATGGATGCAGGGCCTGGGGCGGAAGATCGCGCCCCCGGCCAGCGGCGGTGGTGGCGCCTGCGGTGGCTGCGACAGCTGCGGGCCGACCAAGAAGTAGAGTCGAGCTTGCTCGACTGAATCGCCTTGATCCCATCCACGCGTGGCGTGGATCTACCAGGCTGCATCCACGCGTGGCGTGGATCTACTGGACGGTTCTGCGCGCTGCCGCTAGCCTGCGTGCATGAACCAGACTCCCCTGCGATTGCTCATCCATGGCGCTTCCGGGCGCATGGGCCAGGCCCTGCTGCGCCTGGCTGCCGAACACCCCGAAACCCTGCAGGTCGTGGCCGCCGTGACCGGCCGCGCACCGGCCCAGCGCGTGATCGAGGGCGTGCCGTACTTTGCCGCCAGCGAGCTGGCAGGCGTGCCGGCGTTCGATGTGGCGATCGATTTCAGCCTGCCCGAGGGCTTCGACCCGATGCTGGCGCTGTGCGTGGAGCGTGGTGCGGGCCTTGCGTCGGGCACCACCGGCATTTCCAGCGTGCAGCGGCAGGCCCTGGAAGCCGCCGCGGGCGCGATCCCGCTGGTCTGGGCGTCGAACTTCAGCCTGGGCGTGGCCGTGCTGGATGAACTGGTCGAGCGCGCCGCGCAGGCGCTGGCCGGCTGGGACTGCGATGTGGTCGAGTCGCACCACACCCAGAAGAAGGATGCGCCGTCGGGCACCGCGTTGACCCTGGGCGCGGCCGCACAGCGGGGTGGGGCGGAGCCGCACTACGCCAGCCTGCGTGCCGGCGACATCGTCGGCGAGCACCTGGTGCAGTTCACCGGGCTGGGTGAGCGCATCGAGCTGGTGCACCGCGCGACCAACCGCGACATCTTCGCCCGCGGCGCGCTGTTTGCCGCCCGCCAGCTGCAGGGGCGGGCGCCGGGCAGCTACCGGGTACGGGACCTGCTGGACGGACCCCGTTAACCGGTAGCGCCGGGCCATGCCCGGCGGCCTCGTCAGTTCCGCCGGGCATGGCCCGGCGCTACCGCAGATGGCCCGCATACGCTGCAGGATTGAAATGAATACGCAATCGCCTGTTCATAAAGCGATATAACCGCTGGCGCGAGCGCCCCGGCAGCGCTACAATTCGCACTCGCCGAATCACGAAAGCCGGACCGGTCCCAGACCGTACGTCCGCGCTTTTTTGCAACCGGATTTCCGTGAAGCGCAGGCGTGACTTCGGCAGCCCCCTCGGTAGCCAAAGTGAGATTTCCGTGACCCAAGCCGCAATCCTCGTCCTCGAAGACGGCACCGTATTCGAGGGCGAATCCGTAGGCGCGCCCGGCCTGTCCGTCGGTGAGGTGGTGTTCAACACCGCCATGACCGGTTACCAGGAAGTGTTGACCGACCCGTCCTACGCCCGGCAGATGGTCACGCTGACCTATCCGCATATCGGCAACACCGGCATGACCGACCAGGACAATGAAGCGTCCAAGGTGTGGTCGGCCGGTCTGATCGTGCGCGACGTGCCGCGCCGTCCCAGCAACTGGCGCAGCCAGGTGTCGCTGCAGGACTGGCTGATCCAGCGTGGCGTGGTCGCCATCGCCGGCATCGACACCCGCAAGCTGACCCGCATCCTGCGCGAGAAGGGCGCGCAGAACGGTGCGCTGATGGCCGGCGACATCGACGTGGAAAAGGCATTGGAAGCCGCCCGCAAGTTCCCGGGGCTGAAGGGCATGGATCTGGCCAAGGTCGTCACTACCGAGAAGACCTACACCTGGACCGAAGGCCAGCTGGACCTGGACGCCAACGCGTTCGTCAGCGTGCCGGCCAGGTTCAAGGTCGTGGCCTACGACTTCGGCGTGAAGACCAACATCCTGCGCATGCTCGCCGAGCGCGGCTGCGAAGTGACCGTGGTGCCGGCGCAGACCCCGGCTGCCGAGGTGCTGGCACTGAAGCCGGACGGCGTGTTCCTGTCCAACGGCCCGGGTGACCCGGAACCGTGCGACTACGCCATCGAAGCGATCAAGACCTTCATCGACGTGAAGATCCCGACCTTCGGCATCTGCCTGGGCCACCAGCTGCTGGGCCTGGCCTCGGGCGCCAAGACCATGAAGATGGGCCACGGCCACCATGGTGCCAACCACCCGGTGCAGGACCTGGACGACGGCCGGGTGATGATCACCTCGCAGAACCACGGTTTCGCGGTCGACGAATCGACCCTGCCGGCAACCCTGCGCGTGACCCACCGTTCGCTGTTCGACGGCACCAACCAGGGCATCGCCCGCACCGACGTGCCGGCGTTCTCGTTCCAGGGTCACCCGGAAGCGTCGCCTGGCCCGACCGACGTGGGTCCGCTGTTCGACCGCTTCGTGGCCCTGATGGAACAGAGCAAGGCGTGATCAGTTCGCCGCCGGCTTGCCGGTGGCGTCGCGATGGACCGTAAGCCCCCGCATCGCTGCTGCCCCTGGCGCGGCGCTGCGGATCAAGATTCCTGATCGACAGCGTGCGATCACCCCCCTTGTCACGCTGTACTGACTTAGAGAAGAAAATGCCCAAGCGCACTGACCTCAAGACCATCCTCATCATCGGTGCTGGCCCGATCGTCATCGGCCAGGCCTGCGAGTTCGACTACTCCGGCGCCCAGGCCTGCAAGGCCCTGCGTGACGAGGGCTACCGCGTGGTGCTGGTCAACAGCAACCCGGCCACCATCATGACCGACCCGGAGATGGCCGACGCCGTCTACATCGAGCCGATCAACTGGCAGACGGTCGAGAAGATCATCGCCAAGGAAAAGCCCGATGCACTGCTGCCGACCATGGGTGGCCAGACCGCGCTGAACTGCGCGCTGGACCTGGCCGACAACGGCGTGCTGGAGAAGTACAACGTCGAACTGATCGGCGCCAAGCGCGAAGCGATCCGCATGGCTGAAGACCGCGAGCTGTTCCGCGTCGCCATGGGTGAGATCGGCCTGGAGTGCCCGACCGCCGCCGTCGCCCACACCCTGGACGAGGCGCTGGAGATCCAGACCCGCGTCGGCTACCCGACGATCATCCGCCCGAGCTTCACCCTGGGCGGCAGCGGTGGCGGCATCGCCTACAACCGCGAAGAGCTGGTCGAGATCGTCAGCCGTGGCCTGGAACTGTCGCCGACCACCGAAGTGCTGGTCGAAGAGTCGGTGCTGGGCTGGAAGGAGTTCGAGATGGAAGTGGTCCGCGATACCGCGGACAACTGCATCATCGTCTGCTCGATCGAGAACCTGGACCCGATGGGCGTGCACACCGGTGACTCGATCACCGTGGCCCCGGCGCAGACCCTGACCGACAAGGAATACCAGCGCCTGCGCGATGCCTCCATCGCCGTGCTGCGCAAGATCGGCGTCGACACCGGTGGCTCGAACGTGCAGTTCGGCATCAACCCGAACACCGGCCGAGTCGTCGTCATCGAAATGAACCCGCGCGTGTCGCGCTCCTCGGCGCTGGCCTCCAAGGCCACCGGCTTCCCGATCGCCAAGGTCGCCGCCAAGCTGGCCGTGGGCTACACCCTGGACGAACTGAAGAACGAAATCACCGGCGGCCTGACCCCGGCCTCGTTCGAGCCGTCCATCGACTACGTCGTCACCAAGATTCCGCGCTTCGCCTTCGAGAAGTTCCCGGCCGCCGATGCCCGCCTGACCACCCAGATGAAGTCGGTGGGCGAGGTGATGGCGATGGGCCGCACCTTCCAGGAGTCGATGCAGAAGGCCCTGCGTGGCCTGGAAACCGGCAAGGTCGGCTTCGACCCGACCGGCCTGGACCTGACCAATGAAGACGACCTGCAGACCCTGCGTCGCGAGCTGAAGGCCCCGGGCCCGGAGCGTCTGTTCTACGTGGCCGATGCCTTCCGCGCCGGCATGAGCGTGGAAGAGATCTACGCGCTGTCCTTCATCGACCATTGGTTCCTGGACCAGATCGAGGAAATCATCGAGGCCGAAGCTGAAGTTGCTGCCGGTGGCATCGACGCACTGGACGCCGCGCGCCTGCGCAAGCTGAAGCGCGCCGGTTTCTCCGACGCCCGCCTGGCCCAGCTGACCGGCACCAACGAAGCGGCCATCCGCGCGCTGCGTCGTGCCCACAAGGTGCGCCCGGTCTACAAGCGCGTCGATTCCTGTGCCGGTGAATTCTCCACCGGTACCGCCTACCTGTACTCGACCTACGAGGAAGAGTGCGAGGCCGCGCCGACCAATCGCAACAAGATCATGATCCTCGGCGGTGGCCCGAACCGCATCGGCCAGGGCATCGAGTTCGACTACTGCTGCGTGCACGCGGCACTGGCGCTGCGCGAGGATGGTTTTGAAACCATCATGGTCAACTGCAACCCGGAAACCGTGTCGACCGACTACGACACCTCCGACCGCCTGTACTTCGAACCGCTGACCCTGGAAGACGTGCTGGAAATCGTCGAACTGGAACAGCCGAAGGGCGTGATCGTGCAGTACGGCGGCCAGACCCCGCTGAAGCTGGCGCGCGCGCTGGAAGCAAACGGCGTGCCGGTGATCGGCACCAGCCCGGATTCGATCGATCTGGCCGAAGACCGCGAGCGCTTCCAGCAGCTGGTTGATTCGCTGAAGCTGAAGCAGCCGCCGAACCGCATTGCACGCAACGACCAGGAAGCCCTGCTGCTGGCCCGTGAGATCGGCTACCCGCTGGTGGTGCGCCCGAGCTACGTGCTGGGCGGCCGTGCGATGGAGATCGTCTACGGCGAATCCGACCTGGCCCGCTACGTGCGCGACGCGGTGAAGGTGTCCAACGATTCGCCGGTGCTGCTGGACCGCTTCCTGGACAACGCCGTGGAAGTGGACGTGGACATCATCGCCGACAAGGACGGCAACGTCCTGATCGGTGGCGTGATGGAGCACATCGAAGAAGCCGGCGTGCACTCCGGTGACTCGTCGTGCTCGCTGCCGCCGTACTCGCTGTCGGCCAAGACCCAGGCCGAGCTGCGCCGCCAGGTGGTGGAGCTGGCCAAGGCCCTGAACGTGGTCGGCCTGATGAACACCCAGTTCGCGATCCAGACCAACGACGATGGCGATGACACCATCTACCTGCTGGAAGTGAACCCGCGCGCCTCGCGTACCGTGCCGTTCGTGTCCAAGGCCACCGGCATGGCGCTGGCCAAGATCGCCGCGCGCTGCATGGCCGGCAAGACCCTGGCCGAGCAGGGCGCGACCGAAGAGATCGTGCCGGACTACTACTCGGTGAAGGAAGCGATCTTCCCGTTCGCCAAGTTCCAGGGCGTCGACCCGATCCTCGGGCCGGAAATGCGTTCCACCGGCGAAGTGATGGGCGTCGGCCGCACCTTCAACGCCGCCTTCGCGCGTGCGCAGGAAGCGGGCGGCATCAAGGCCCCGCCGGTCGGCAAGGCCTTCGTCTCGGTGCGTGACCCGGACAAGAAGCGCGTGCTGCCGGTGGCCAAGGCCCTGCTGGCGCGTGGCTACACGCTGGTCGCCACCCGTGGCACCGCCGCGTGGCTGCAGCAGCACGGCATGGACTGCGAGATCATCAACAAGGTGGTCGAAGGTCGTCCGCACATCGTCGACTCGATCAAGAACGGCGAGATCGTCTACATCGTCAACACGACCGAAGGCCGTGCCGCGATCAACGATTCGTTCTCGATCCGTCGCGAGGCGCTGCAGCACCGCGTCACCTACTCGACCACCATTGCCGGCGCCAAGGCGCTGGTGGATTCACTGGAATTCCGCGGCACCGGCCCCGTCTGGTCGCTGCAGGAGCTGCACAAGGAGTTGAATGCATGAGAGCCCCCATCACGATGAAGGGCGCGCAGAAGCTGCGCGATGAACTGGATCACCTGAAGTCGGTCAAGCGCCCGAAGGTGATTGCCGCGATCGCTGAAGCGCGTGAGCACGGCGACCTGAAGGAGAACGCCGAGTACCACGCCGCGCGCGAGGAACAGGGCTTCATCGAAGGCCGCATCAAGCAGCTGGAAGGCGAGCTGTCGCACGCCGAGATCATCGACGTGAGCAAGCTCAATGCCGGCTCCAAGGTGGTGTTCGGCGCCAGCGTGACCCTGGCCGACGTGGAAACCGACGAAGAGAAGAAGTACCAGATCGTCGGTGACCTGGAAGCGGACATCAAGCTGGGGCTGATCGCCATTTCCTCGCCGGTGGCGCGCGCGATGATCGGCAAGCTGGAAGGCGATTCGATCGTGATCGACGCCCCGGCCGGCCAGCGCGAGTACGAGATCGTCAGCGTCAGCTACGTGGCCTGACCGGGTGGCAACGGCGACCCTGTTGTTGCCGGCACGCAGCCGCTTTGCAGCGGCTGCACTGCCAGACGAGGTGGCGCGCGCCCTGGGCCGCGCCACCGCCGTGCAGCGGGATGCGGGTGAACGCGCCCAGCTGCAGCGCCACTTCACCGTGGCCGCGCCGCACTGGCCGGTCGCCGCACTGACCCGCCAGCGCGATGTCGGCGACGCCGCCGGAGCATGCTGGCTGCGCGCCGATCCGGCCTGCATGGTGCCGGACATGCACGGTGCGCGGATGATGGGCCACGGCGAGACGCTGCGGCCGACCCTGGCCGACAGCCTTGCGCTGCTGCCGGTGCTGCAGCCGTTGTTCGCCGATGCCGGCTTCGTGCTGGATGCGCCGGACCCGGCGCGCTGGTACCTGCGCCTGCCGATCGACATCGACCTGCCGACCTTCGACAGCCCCGACGACGTGCTGGGCGACGACCTGTTCTCGCACCTGCCCGAAGGCGAGGCTGGCCGTCGCTGGCGTGCCTTGATGACCGAGGCGCAGGTGCTGCTGCACAACCATTCGTGGAACCAGCAGCGTGCCGCACAGGGCCAGCAGCCGATCAATTCCCTGTGGTTCTGGGGCGGCGGCGTGATGCCGGTGTCTGTGACCACGCAGCACGTGCAGGTGCGCAGCCGCGATGCCCTGCTGCAGGGACTGGCCCAGGCCGCCGGCGTATCGGTGGATGGCGAGCAGTCCGTCGATGCCCTGGTCGACCTGCGCCAGCTGCGTTCGCTGCAGCAGCTGGGCAACGATGCCATCCGCCCGCTGCTGGTGGCCCTGCAGCGCGGTGAGCTGCAGCGCCTGGTGCTGGATTTCGAAGACGGCCTGCAGTTCCAGCTGGACAAGCGCCAGCGCTGGCAGTTCTGGAAAAAGCCCCGCCAGCTGCACGACTGAGGGGGGTCTCGGCCGAGCGGGGTCGGATCCCGTTGCTGCGCAACGGGCTCTGACCCCAGATTTTTCTCGATATCTGACAGATGTGTCGACCAAGGTCGACACCTACCAACAGCCGTGGGGGCCCCCCCGGGGCCCCCCCCCCCCCCCCCGGGGACCCAAACAAGCA
>NZ_JACVTV010000108.1:0-15106 GCF_016624625.1 Stenotrophomonas sp. S41
ATCCCCCCCGCGCGGGGCCGGGGGGTTGGGGGTGGGGGGGCCCGGTGGGCCCCCACACCTCAGCCACCCCACCAACGCTCACACGATATCGTCGACCACGCCACCATCCACGCGCAGGGCGGCGCCGGACGTGGCCGAGGCCTGCGCCGACGCCAGGTAGACCACCATGTTGGCCACTTCCTCGACGGTGGCCGCGCGCTGGATCACCGAGGCGGGGCGGTGGGCCATGACGAATTCACGGCCGATCTGCTCCAGCGGCTTGCCGCTGCGTGCGCGTTCTTCCTCGAACATTGCCGCGAAGCCGTCGGACAGGGTTGGGCCGGGCAGCACCGCATTGACGGTGACGCCGCTGCCGGCCACGCGCTTGGCCAGGCCGCGCGACAGCGACAGCTGGGCGGTCTTGCTGACCCCGTAATGGATCATGTCGGCCGGGATGTTGCGCGCCGATTCGGAGGAAATGAACAGCACCCGGCCCCAGCCGGCATCGACCATGGCCGGCAGCAGGGCGCGGGCCAGGCGCACGCCGGACATCACGTTGGTCTGCCAGTAGCGTTCCCAGGTGGCGTCGTCGGTGTCGAAGAAATCCTGCGGGCCGAAGATGCCGGCGTTGTTGACCAGGATGTCGATCTTCGGCAGGCCCGCCAGCAGGGTCTCCACGCCGGCCGCATCGGAGAGGTCGGCGGCCACGCCGATCACTTCGGCGCCGGGCACGGCGGCCAGCAGGCGCTGGCGTGCACGCTCGGTGCTGTCGACGCTGCGGCCGTTGATGACCACCGTGGCACCGGCGGTGGCCAGGCCCTCGGCGATGGCCAGGCCGATGCCGGCGGTGGAAGCGGTGACCAGCGCAGTGCGGCCGCCCAGTTCGATCTTCATGGGGAACATCCAGCAACGGAGGGATGAACCAGTATCAACCCGGCGCTGTGATCGGGATGCAGCGCCAGCTGCAACACAATGGTGCGGCATTGGTAGGTGCGGACCGTTGGTCCGCACGAACAGCCCCGGTAGGTGCGGAACGTTGGTCCGCACGGCTCCTCAGGTCAACGTCGCCACCGCCTGGTTCGCCGCCGCGCGCACCTTCGGCAGCAGCCGCAGCACCAGCGCCATCTGCGTGCGGATCAACTGCAGCTTCGGCGGCATCGCTTCTTCAATCTGTTCCAGCTCGGCGGCCACCGCGCGGTCAGCATCGTTGTCCTCCTCGCTGACCGGCTGCCGTGCGGTCAGGGCGGTGGCCAGCTGCTGCAGGGCCTTGCGCACGCGTTCACCGGCGGCCAGGGCCAGCGGGTCGCCCGCGTAGCTGTCCACCTGGTCGCGGTGCGCGCCCAGCGCCGACAGATGGCCGAGCAGGGTGTTGGACAGGGCCAGGAAGTGGAAGCCGGCATCGAGGTTGCGGCGCACGTGGCCGGGCTCGCGCAGCATGTTCGACAGCGCCGTGGACAGCGCTGCGTCGGCGTTGTGCATGTCGCGGCGGGCGATGCGGTAGGCGAGGTCGTCGCGCATGCCGCTGCGGTACTGGCCCAGCACCGAATCGAGGTAGCGCGAGGCGGTGTCCAGCACGCGTGCCAGCACCAGGTGCAGCTGCCGGCCCTGCCAGTCGGGCAGGATCAGGAACGCGGCCGCCGCGGCGATGGCACAGCCCAGCACCGTGTCGACCATGCGCGGCACGATCAGCACGAAGCCATCGCCGATCAGGTTGAAGCAGGTCAGCGCCATCACCGTGATCGCCGCCGAGGCCACCAGGTAGCGGTCGGTGCGGTTGTAGAAGAACAGCAGCGCCGACAGCAGGGCGATCAGCAGCTGCACGTGCAGCTGCGGGAACAGCTGCAGCAGCGCCCAGGTCAGCACCAGGCCGGCGAGGGTGCCGACCACGCGCTGGGCCAGACGCTGGCGGGTCGCGCCGAAGTTGGGCCGGCACACGAAGACGATGGTCAGCAGCACCCACGAGCCGTGCTGCGCGTCGAACAGGCGGATGGCGAGGAAGCCGGCGACCAGCGCCACCGCCATGCGCAGGCCGTGGCGGAACAGCACCGACCCCGGCGTGAGCTGCTGGCGGATGCGCACGCCCATCTCGCGCAGGGTATGCGGATTGCTGTCGCGCAGGCGCGTATCGACGTTGTCCAGGCTGGCTTCGGAACGCTCGGCATCGAGCAGGCGGCGCTCGATGCTGCGCAGGTTGTGCACCAGCAGGTCCAGCGAGCCGAGCAGGCGCTGCCACTGCGGGCGCTGCTGGTCACGCAGGTAGGCCAGCGCATCGGCCAGGTCACGGCCGGCCTGCTGGTTGCTTTCACCGTACACGAATGGCCGGCGCAGGCGGATCGCCTCGCCCAGGCGCGCGCAGGCCTGGCCCTGCAGGTCGAGCAGGCGCTGGCAGCGGTACAGCACGTCGCTGTGGAAGAACGCATCGACCAGCGCGCCATAGGGATAGTGCGAGGAGCTGGCGCGTTCGTGGAAATCCTGCGCCATGTAGTACAGGCGCAGGTACAGGCCGGAATTGACGCCCGGTCGGCCGGAGCGGCCGAAGCGGGCGAGGATCGCGGCCTTCGCTTCGTTCAGTGCCCCGACCACGCGGCGGTTCTGTTCGGCCAGGTCCAGCTGGCGGCGCTGCAGGTCGGCTTCGCGCACCGGCTCGAACAGGGTGGCCTTCAACTGCAGGTAGCGGCCCAGTTCCACGTACAGGCGGGCCACCCGTTCGCGCACCGGGCGGTTGGCGAACAGCGCGGTCCACAGGATCGACAGCAGGCCGTACCAGACCGCGCCGATCAGCAGGTGGCTGGCCGCTTCCACGGCGCGGGTCAGGTCGCCGGCGCCGCCGTGCTGCTCCAGGCCGATCATGGTGTAGATGGCCAGCGTCACCGTGGCCTGGGCGATGGATGCGTAGCGTTCGCCCAGCGCACCCAGCAGGGTCAGGCAGAACGTGGACAGTGCCAGTGCGCCGATGAACACCCACGGCAGCGGGAACAGCCAGATGACCGAGGCGGCGGCGATGCAGAAACACAGCAGCGACAGCAGCACGGCCTTGGTCCGGCCCCACCAGTTGTCATCGGTCTCGGCGATGGCGCTGGCGATGATGCCGAGGAACACGCCGGGCAGCGCCGGCAGCGCGTCCAGGTGCCAGCACACGCCCAGCGCGGTGGTCAGGGCGATGAAGACGCGCAGGCCATAGCTGGCCTTTTCGTGGGCCCACAGGCGGCTGAAGCGGGATTCGCGGGTGGACATGCAGGCTCGGGGGGCGGGATGCCCCCCATTATTGCGGTGTGGGCGTGAAATGGGTGGCCGATGTGCGGACCAACGGTCCGCACCCACCGAAGCAGCCGATATGCGGACCAACGGTCCGCACCCACCGAGGTGGTCCGCATCCACCGGGTTGGGTAGCGCCGGGTTACATCTCCCAGCGCACGCTCACCGCGAAGGTACGCGGCAGGCCGACGCCTGCGTTCGACCAGTACTTGCGGTTGCCCAGGTTCTCCACGCTGGCGCGCAGTATGACCGGATGGCCCGAGGCGACCAGGTGGTAGCCGACGCCGGCGTTGACCAGGGTGTAGTCGGGCAGCTTCAGGGTGTTGTCGGCGTCGTACCAGACATCGCCGTAGTAGCGCACGGCGGCATAGGCTTCCAGCCCGTCCACCCACGGCAGCTGGTAGTTGGCGTGCAGCACGCCGCTCCAGCGGGCCGCGCCGGCGGTGCGGTTGCCTTCCTGCGAGGCGCTGGCCGGGGACAGCTTGTCGTAGGTCGGGTCCAGCCAGGTCACGCCGCCGCCGACGGTCAGCGCATCGCTCAGGTGCACATCGGCGCTGGCTTCCACGCCTTCATACAGGGTGATGCCATCCTGCACGAGGAACTTGCCGGCGTCGGTCAGCAGGTCGATGTTGGCGCCGCGCTCCAGCCGGAAAGCGGCCACGTTCGCATTCCAGCGCGGTGCTTCCACTTTCGCGCCGATCTCGTACTGCTTGCTGATGGTCGGGTCGAGCACATCGCCGGCATTGATGTAGGTGTTGCCGACGCGGCTGCCGGCTTCCAGCGATTCGATGTAGCTGGCGTACAGGGTCACTGCGTCGCTGGGCTTGTACATCACCGCGTAGGTCGGGGTGACCGGGTAGGTGTGGTAGCTGCCCTTGGTCTCGAAGTCGTTGTAGCGCCAGCCGGCCAGCACCGACCAGCCACCACCGAAGTCGATGGTGTCGCTGGCGAAGACGGCCTGCTGCACGGTCTCATCGCCACGGCTCAGAACCCGCGAGCCCACCGCGTCGTGGCGGAGGGCCGAACGCTGGTAGAGGTTGGCGCGGCCGATGGTGCTCCACTCGTAGGGGCGGTCCCAGCCCAGCCCGGTCTGGTGGCTGACGCCGGCCACCAGCTGGTGCTGCAGCGGGCCGGTGCGGAAGCTGCCCTGCACCAGTGCCTGGGCCAGCTTCCACTCGCTCTTGCCACCCAGCTCGTACACGTTCACGTCGTAGTCGCCGTTCACATCGTCGATGTAGGCGAAGATCTTGTTGACGTCGTTCCACGAGGTGGTGACGCCGTAGCTCAGGCTGGCCTTCCAGTCACTGTTGATCTGCCAGTTCAGCGCGGTCGACAGCAGGCTGGAGCGGGTGTCGTAGTAGGTGCCCAGCACGCTGTTGTCGACGTCACCGGTGATCGGGCGCGGCAGCGACGTCAGGCCGATGAAGTAGTACTGCGGCGATTCCTCGCTGAGATCACGCGACTGGAACACGCCGTCGAAGGTCCAGGTCAGCGCATCGCTCAGGCGCGCATCCAGGGACAGCGCGCCGACCTTGCGGTCGACGTGGCCGCCGTTGAAGGTCTCGCCCTTTTCCTGGTACGCGTTGAAGCGGTAGCCGAACATCTGCTCGTTGCCGAAGCGGCCGCCGACATCCACGCCGCCGCTGACGATGCCCTGTTCGCGCCAGCCGAGCTGGGCGCTGAAGGTGGGTACGTCGGTGGGCTTCTTGGTGATGTAGTTGACGATGCCGCCCGGTGCGCCGAAGCCGTACAGGAAGCCGCCGGGGCCCTTCAGCAGGTCGACCTGCTCCATCACTTCCAGCGGCCATTCGGTGCCCCACGAGGAGACCTGCAGGCCGTTGACGCGGTAGCTGTCGTAGTTCAGATCGATGCCGCGGTTGCGGATCGGCGAGCTCCAGCCGCTGGCATAGGCGCTCACCTGGGTGGTGACCGACGGGTCGAACAGGAAGGCTTCGCCCAGCGAAACGACCTGGCGCTGCTCGATCTGCTCGCGGCCGACGGCGGTGATGGCGAACGGGGTATCGCGCAGGGCGCGGTCGCCGAGGGCGCCGGCTTCGGTATGGGTGCGTTCGGCGGTGACCTTGATCGCATCCAGGTCGGTGGCACTGCGGGTGTCGGCCGGGGCTTCGGCGTGGGCGGCACAGGCGGCGGACAGGGCCATGGCCAGCACGGCCAGGCGGGGGGAACGGGTGGGCAGCATCGGTGGGGGATCCTTCGCGGACAGCACACGACCGTCCGCGGTGGCGGAAGGGAAGGGGTCGATGGCTGGGATCACGCAGGCGTGCCGGCAAGCGGCAGCGGGGCGTCGCTGGGGGAGGCGGCGCAGGACCGTAGCTGGATGAGAATTGTTCTCTTTTCGTTACGGCGCGTCAAATGGCGTGCGGACCAACGGTCCGCACCCACCAGGGGCATGAGGCGTGGGGGGGGGGGGGGGCGGCGCCCCCCCCCCCCCCCCCCCCCCCCCCCCCCCCCCCGGGGGCGCCCGGCCCCCCCCCCCCCCCCCCGGGCCGGGCGGGCCGGGGGCCGCCACCTCCCGTCACGCGCGCTGCGCGCGCTTCAGCAGCTTCGCTTCGCGCCTGCGCGCGCGGCGTGCCCGCCAGCGTTCGGCCAGGCACGAGAAGATCACGTACAGCGCCGGGGTGCTCAGCAGGGTCAGGCTCTGCGAGAACAGCAGGCCACCGATCATTGCGATGCCCAGCGGACGGCGCAGCTCCGAGCCTTCGCCGAGGCCGATCGCCAGCGGCACCGCCGCCAGGATCGCCACCATCGTGGTCATCATGATCGGGCGGAAGCGCACGATGCTGGCCTCGCGTGCCGCCTCGCGCGGCGCCAGGCCGTGCTCGCGCTGCGCCACCAGGGCGAAGTCGATCATCATGATCGCGTTCTTCTTGACGATGCCGATCAGCAGCACCAGCGCGATCATCGAGATGACCGACAGTTCGGTGTTGGTGCCGAACAGCGCCAGCAGCGCGCCCACGCCGGCCGCCGGCAGGGTCGACAGGATCGTCACCGGGTGGATCAGGCTTTCGTACAGCATGCCCAGCACCAGGTACACGGTCAGGATCGCCGCCATCACCAGGATCAGCATGTCGCTGGGGTCGGAATTGAAGCCGAAGCCCGCATCGTCGGCCAGGCGGATGTCGCCCGGCATGCGCATGCCCGCCACCGTCGAATCGATGATCGCCTTGGCCTCGCCGGCGCTGACGCCGGGTGCGAGGTTGTAGCTCAGGTCCATCGTCGTGTACTGGTTTTCATGGGTGATCTGCGACGGCGCCAGCCCCGGGGCCTGGCGGGCCACCGCGGTGATCGGCACCATTTCGCCGCTGCGTGCCTTCACGTACACCTCGTCCAGCGCCGCCGGCGTGGCGGTCTGCGACGGCAGCGCGTTGACCACCACGCTGTACTGGTTGATGTCCGAGTAGATCGTGGAGATCTGGCGCTGGCCGAAGGCACCGTACAGCGCACCGTCGATGGCACCCACGCTGATGCCCAGGCGCGCGGCCTTGGCGCGGTCGATCTCGATGTTCTGGCGCAGGCCGGCGTTGTCGACGTCGGTGCCGACGTCACGCAGCTTCGGGTTCTTCTTCAGCGCCGCCTGCAGCTTGGGCAGCCACTCCTGCAGCGCGGCCAGGTCGTTGCCCTGCAGCGAGATGCGGTACTGCGCGCCCTGGCTGTTGCCGCCGCCGTCGTTGCTGGGCAGGTCCTGGATGGCGCGCAGGCGCAGCTGCAGGTCCGGGTAGCGGTCGGCCTTGGCACTCAGGCGGGCCAGCGCATGCGCGGTGGTCTCGCGGCGGCCGTCCTTGCGCGATTTCAGCTCGACGTTGAACTGCGCGCTGGACCCCTGGCGGCCGCTGCCCAGGCGCACGCCCACGGTCTTCACCGCCGGGTCGGCCATCAGCATGTCGGTGATGCGGCGCTGGCGGGCCACCATGTCCTCGAAGGACACGGTGGCGCTGGAGTTGGCGCGGCCCCAGATCAGGCCGGTGTCCTGCGGCGGGAACGCGCCCTTCTTCACCGCACCGAACAGGAAGATGGTGACGCCGATCAGGATCAGCGGGGTGAGCGAGAGCAGCAGCGCATGGCGCAGCGAGAAGTCCAGGAACACCGTGTAGATGCGCAGCATGCGGTCATGCCCCGCATCGAGCCAGCGGCCGAAGCGCGACGGTGCGGCGGTGTGGTCGTGCGCGCTGAGGAACCGGCTGCACAGCGCCGGGGTCAGGGTCAGCGAGACGATCATCGAGACCACGATGGCCGCCACCAGGGTGACGGTGAACTCGCGGAAGAACGCGCCCATCATGCCGCTGGCGAACAACAGCGGGATGAACACCGCCACCAGCGAGGCGGTGATCGAGACGATGGTGAAGCCGATCTCGCGCGCACCGGTGAAGGCCGCCTGCATGCGCGGCATGCCTTCGTCGAGATGGCGCATGATGTTCTCGATCACCACGATGGCATCGTCCACCACGAAGCCGATCGCGATCACCAGCGCCAGCAGGCTCAGGTTGTTGAGGGTGAAGCCCAGCGCGTACATCACCAGCGCGGCACCGGCCAGCGACAGCGGCACGGTGACCGCGGCGATCAGCGTGGGCGCCAGCCGGCGCAGGAACAGCGCCATGGTCAGCACCACCATCGCCAGGCTGATCAGCAGGGTGATCTGCACCTCATGCAGTGACGAGCGGATGGTCGGCGTACGGTCGAAGTACGGCGTCATCGTGGTGCCGGGCTGCAGGTAGTCGCGCAGGCCGGGAATCTGCGCCTTCACCCGGTCCACGGTTTCGACGATGTTGGCGCCGGCGCGGGTGAACACGTACATCACCACGGCCGGTTTGTGGTTGAACCACGCGGCCTGGTAGGCATCCTGCTGGCCGTCGTAGACGTTGGCGATGTCCTTCAGGCGGATCACCCGGCCATCGCCCTGGGTCTTGACCACCAGCTCGGCGAAGTCGGCGGCGCGCGCCACCGAATCGTTGGCGATGATCGCCGTGGTGGTGTTGCCATCGCTGAGGAAGCCGGTGGGCGAGGTCACGTTGGCCGCGCGCACCGCATTGCGCAGGTCGTCGGCGGTCAGGCCGAGGGCGTTCATCTGGCGCAGGTTGACGTCCACGCGCACGGCCGGCGTCGAGGCACCGGCGATGTCCACCGAGGCCACGCCGCTGATCTGGCGGATGCGCTGGGCCAGCAGCGAATCGGCGACGTTGTACAGCTCGTCGGCCGACTGCGTCTGCGAGGTCAGGGCGATGGCGATGACCGGATCGTCGTTCGGGTTCGCCTTCTGGTACATCGGCGAACCCAGCCCCGAGGGCAGGTCGGCCTGTGCCGAATTGATCGCGGTCTGTACGTCCAGCGCGGCCGAATCGATGTTGCGGTCGCTCTGGAAGATCATGAACACCAGCGAGCTGCCTTCCGAGCTCGACGAGCGCATGCGGTCGATGCCCGGCAGCTGGCCGAGGTGGCGTTCCAGCGGTGCGGTCACCGTGGACGCCATGGTCGCCGCATCTGCGCCGGCCTGGTTGGCATGCACGAAGATCACCGGGATCTCGATGTTCGGCAGTGCCGACACGCCCAGCCGCAGGTAGCAGATCACGCCGATCATGAACAGGCCGACGGCCAGCAGCGCGGTGCCGA
The DNA here is from genome assembly GCF_016624625.1 of Stenotrophomonas sp. S41. Lineage (NCBI taxonomy): Bacteria > Pseudomonadati > Pseudomonadota > Gammaproteobacteria > Lysobacterales > Lysobacteraceae > Stenotrophomonas > Stenotrophomonas sp. S41. The sequence continues at coordinate 8,860 of NZ_JACVTV010000108.1, forward strand.
TCGGGCGGCGGATGAAGGGGCCGGACAGGTTCATCGTGCGGCCCCCCGCAGCAGCGGGGCGCGGATCATGCCTGCGGCTCCTGCAGCGTGCCGTCGCGCAGGGCGCGCTGCTCGCGGCGGCGTGCCATCCACTCCGAGAAGCGCTCCATGTACAGGTAGATCACCGGCGTGGTGTACAGCGTGACCAGCTGCGAGAGCAGCAGGCCGCCGACGATGGCGATGCCCAGCGGACGGCGCAGCTCCGAACCGATGCCGCTGCCCAGCGCCAGCGGCAGCGCGCCGAGCATGGCCGCGGCGGTGGTCATCATGATCGGGCGGAAGCGCAGCAGGCAGGCGCGGCGGATCGCTTCGTGCGCGTTGGCACCGGCACGGCGCGCCTCGATGGCGAAGTCCACCATCATGATGCCGTTCTTCTTGACGATGCCGATGAGCAGCACGATGCCGACGATGCCGTCCACCGACAGGCTCAGGCCGCACACCATCAGCGCCAGCAGCGCGCCGACGCCGGCCGGCGGCAGGGTCGAGATGATCGTGATCGGGTGGATGTAGCTTTCGTACAGCACGCCCAGCACGATGTAGATGACCACCAGCGAGGCCAGCAGCAGCCACACCACGTCGGTCTGGCTGCCGGTGAACTCGGCCGCCTTGCCGATGAACTCGGCATGCAGGTGGGCCGGCATGTCCAGGCTGTCCTTGGTCTCTTCGATGGCCTTGACCGCATCGGACAGCGAGTAGCCCGGGGCGATGTTGAAGGAGACCGTCACCGCCGGCAGCTGCTGCTGGTGGCTGACCACCAGCGGCGCACTGGTGACCTTGCTGTCGGCCAGCGCCGACAGCGGGATGATGTTGCCCGCACCGACGGTGATGCCGGTGTTCTGCGCGCCGATGCCGGTGGCGGTGGACGAGTTGGACGAGGTGACCTGGCCGAAGCTGGTGGCGTTGGTGCCGGTCAGCGCGCCGACACCGTTGGAGGCCACGGCCAGCTGTTCCATCAGCGCGGTGCTGGTGCGGAACTCCGGTGCCACTTCCAGCACGACGCGGTACTGGTTGAGCTCGGTGAAGATGGTCGAGATCTGGCGCTGGCCGAACGCATCGTAGAGCGTGTCATCGATGGTCTGCATCGGCACGCCCAGCACGCTGGCCTTGTCGCGGTCGATGTTCAGCTCCAGGGCGCGGCCCTGGTTGGACAGGTTGTTGTCGACGTCGGCCAGTTCCGGGCGCTTGCGCAGCGCCTCGGTCAGGCGCGTGGCCTGGGTGGCCACGGTGGCCGAATCCACGTCCGACAGCGAGTACTGGTACTCGGTGGCGGCCACGCGGGTATCCAGGGTCACGTCCTGCACCGGCTTCAGGTACAGGGCCACGCCGGGGATGCCGGCCACGGCCTTCTGCAGGCGCGGCAGGATCTCATCCAGGCCGTCACGCTCGCCGCGTTCCTTCAGCACGATCGACAGCTGGCCCTGGTTGAGCGTGGGGTTCATGCTGCCGGCGCCGATGAAGGCCGACACGCCGGTCACGTCCGGGTCCTGGCGCAGGGCTTCGGCCACCTGCTTGGTGCGCTGCTCCATCTGCGGGAAGGCGATGTTCTGGTCGGCCTGGACCACGCCGGTGATCAGGCCGGTGTCCTGCTCGGGCAGCAGGCCCTTGGGAATCAGCACGTACAGCAGCACGGTCAGCACCAGGGCACCGCCGGCCACGGCCAGGGTCAGGCGCTGGTGGCCCAGCACCCAGTCCAGGCTGTGCTCGTACAGGCCCACGGTGCGCGTCCACAGGTTCTGCTTGCCTGCCGCCGCTGCCCGCTCATGCGCGTCCTCGCCCTCGGGCAGGGCGTCGGGCTTGAGCAGGTAGGCGCACATCATCGGGGTCAGCGTCAGCGAGATCAGCATCGACAGCACGACCGCGATGCTCAGCACCCAGGCGAACTCATGGAACAGGCGGCCGGTGACGCCGGGCATCAGCAGCAGCGGCAGGAACACCGCCACCAGCGACACGGTCAGCGACAGCACGGTGAAGCCGATCTGGCGCGCACCGATCTCGGCCGCTTCCTTGCCACTCTTGCCCTGCTCGATGTAGCGGACGATGTTCTCGATCATCACGATCGCATCGTCGACCACGAAGCCGGTGGCCACCACCAGCGCCATCAGCGAAAGGTTGTCCAGCGACATGCCGGCGAAGGCCATCACCGCGAAGGTGCCGGCCAGTGACAGCGGCACCGCCACCGACGGAATGATGGTGGCCCAGAAACGCCGCAGGAACACGAAGATGACCGCCACCACCAGGCCGATGGTGAGGATCAGGGTGAACTGCACTTCATGCACCGAGGCGCGGATGGTCTCGGTACGGTCGTTGAAGACTTCCAGATGCACGTCGGCCGGCAGCACGCCCTGCAGCTGCGGCAGGATCGCGCGGATCCGCTCGACGGTCTGCACGATGTTGGCGCCCGGCTGGCGGCGCACTTCCAGCAGCACGGCCGGCTTGCCGTTGGCCCAGGCGGCAAGCTGGTCGTTCTCCACGCCATCGACCACGTCGGCCACGTCGGACAACCGCACCGGGCGGCCGTTCTTGTAGCTGATGATGGTGTCGCGGTATTCGGCGGCGCTGGCCAGCTGGTCGTTGGTGCCGATGCTGTAGGACTGGGTCTTGCCGTTCAACGAACCCTTGGGCGCATTGACGTTGGCCTGGGTGAGCGCGCTGCGCAGCTCCTCCATGGTCAGGCCCATGTTCGACAGCTGCGCCGGGTTGACCTGGATGCGCACGGCCGGGCGCACGTTGCCGGCGATCGACACCAGGCCCACGCCCTGCACCTGAGACAGGCGCTGGGCGAGGATCGAGTCGGCGTAGTTGTTGACGTCACGCAGCGGGCGCGTGTCCGAGGTCAGCTTCAGGGTGACGATGGCCGCGTCGGCCGGGTTCACCCGGTTGTAGACCGGCTGGTACGGCAGCGAGGAGGGCAGGGTGGCCTGGCGGATCGCCGCCTGCACGTCCTGCGCGGCGATGTCGATGTCGCGGTCCATCGAGAACTGCAGGATGATCGTCGACAACCCCGCCGAGGAATCGGAGGTCATCAGTTCCAGCCCGGAAATCTGCCCGAACTGGCGCTCCAGCGGCGTGGTCACCAGCGAAGCCATGGTGGTCGCGTTGGCACCCGGGTACTGGGTGGTGACCACCAGGCTGGGCGCATCGATTTCCGGCAACGCCGACACCGGCAGCTTGCGGTAACCGAGAATGCCCAGCAGCAACAGGCCCGCCATCAACAGCGAGGTAGCGATGGGACGGCGGATGAAGATCGTCGAAAAGCCCACGGACTGATCCTTGCTGGCGCTTCAATGGCAGCGCCGGCTGCGAGGCCGGCGCGAAAGGAAAGGGTGGCCTGCGCTCAGCGCGGGCCACCACCACGACGGCCACCGCCGCCACTCTTCTGTTCGGCGGCCTTCAGTTCGGCCTCGGTCGGCGCGGCCGGGGTCTCGCCCGGCTTCAGCGCGGTCACCTTGCTGCCCGGCTTCAGGCGGAACTGGCCTTCGCTGACCACGCGCTCGCCGCCCTTCAGGCCTTCGGCGATCTGCACCTGGCTGTCGCCCACTTCCACGCCGCTGCGCACGGTCTGCATCTTCACCGTGTTGTCGCCCTGCACGACATAGACGTACTCGCCGTCCGGGCCGCGCAGCACCGCCTGGGTGGGGATGACCACGCCGCCGCCGATCGTGCGCAGCTGCATGCGCACGTTGACGAACTGGCCCGGCCACAGGCCGTTGTCGGTGTTGTCGAAGATCGCGCGGGCCTTGAAGGTGCCGCTGTCGGCGCTGATCAGGTTGTCGACCACGTCCAGCTTGCCGTCACCGGACAGCACGTGCGAATCGGCGCGGTCCAGCGCGGCCACCGGCACGGCGCCGGCGTTCTGCGCCTGGCGCACGTCGCCGAGCTGGCGCTCGGGCAGGTTGAACAGCACGTGGATCGGGTGGATCTGGGTGAGGGTGACCAGCGCGGTACCGGCGCTGACCACGTTGCCGGCGTCGACCGCGCGGATGCCGGCGATGCCCGAGATCGGCGCGGTGATGCGGGTGTACTGCAGCTGCACCTGCGCGGCACGCGCGCTGGCTTCGTTGGCGGCCACCGCGCTTTCGTACTGTGCCACTTGATTTCGCTGTGTATCCAGATCGGTCTTGGCGACGAACTGGCGGTACTCCGGCGCGTTGGAGCGCTGGTAGTTGGAACGCGCGGTGGCCAGCAGCGCTTCGTTCTGGCGCTTGGCGGCCACGGCCTGGTCGTAGCTGGCCTGGGCGCTGCGCGGGTCGATCTGCGCCAGCAGGTCACCCTGCTTCACTTCCTGGCCCTCGCGGAAATTGATGCTCATCAGCTGGCCGCCGACCTGCGGGCTGACCGTGACAGTATTCATCGCGGTCACCGTGCCCAGCGCGCTGGCATACACCGGCACGTCCTGGCGCGTCGCATCGACCACGGTCACCGGCACCGGGCCGGCATCGGGATCCTCGCCGCCCTGGCGCGCGCCTGCGGCCTGGCCACCGGCCTTGTCCTTGCCGCCACCGAGGACGCGTACGCCCACCACCGCCAGCACCAGCACTGCCACGACCAGCAGCACGATCTTCCAAACACGTGACATTCAAGGACTCCAAGAGGGCTGGACGGGGCGGACCCCGGGTGGCAATGCGCAAAGCATACCTGCGGCCCGCTACGTTTCCTGCATGACGTATGGGACGGGCGCTAAGACCGGGCGCGGCGGAGGAGGTTCCCGTGGGGGGCGGTGTTGGCCTACATTCAGGTGCAGACCCCTTCCGTGGAGACCCCCGATGCGCCGTTCCCTGCTGCTGTCCGCCCTGCTGCTGGCCCTGCCGGCCCTTGCCCACGCCCAGCAGGCCGAGCGCCCGGAGGTGACAGCCGCCGCGCAGCGCCTGCAGGCCCAGATGGTGGAGTGGCGGCGTGACTTCCACGCGCATCCGGAGCTGTCCAACCGCGAGGAGCGCACCTCGGCCGAGGTCGCCAAGCGCCTGCGCGCGATGGGCCTGAAGCCGAAGACCGGTATCGCCCACCACGGCGTGGTGGCGATCATCGAAGGCGGCAGGCCCGGCCCGAAGATCGCCCTGCGTGCGGACATGGATGCGTTGCCGGTGACCGAACAGACCGGCCTGCCCTTCGCCTCCAAGGCCACCGCGCAGTACCGCGGGCAGACCGTGGGCGTGATGCATGCCTGTGGCCACGACGCGCACACCGCCACCCTGCTGGGCGTGGCGCAGGCGCTGGTGGCGATGAAGAAGGACCTGCCGGGCCAGGTGATGCTGATCTTCCAGCCCTCCGAAGAGGGTGCGCCGCCGCCGGAAGAGGGCGGTGCCGCGCTGATGCTGAAGGAAGGCCTGTTCGCTGACTTCAAGCCGGAAGCGGTGTTCGGCCTGCATGTGTTCTCCAGCGTGCAGGCGGGCCAGATCGCGGTGCGTGGCGGCCCGCTGATGGCGGCGTCGGATCGCTTCGGCATCAAGGTGATCGGCCGCCAGACCCATGGCTCGGCGCCGTGGAACGGGGTGGACCCGATCGTGGCCACCGCCGACCTGATCGGCACCGCGCAGACCATCGTCAGCCGCCGTACCAACCTGTCCAAGCAGCCGGCGGTGGTGACCTTCGGCGCGATCAACGGTGGCATCCGCTACAACATCATTCCCGATGAAGTGGAGATGGTCGGCACCATCCGCACCTTCGACGAGGGCATGCGCCAGCAGATCTTCGCCGACCTGCGCAACGTGGCCGAGCACACCGCGGCCGCGCACGGTGCGAAGGCGGTGACCGACATCTACGAGTCGGAAGGCAACCCGGCGACGGTGAACGACCCGGCGCTGACCGCGAAGATGCTGCCGAGCCTGCAGGCGGTGGTGGGCAAGGACAATGTGTACGAGCCGCCGCTGCAGATGGGTGCGGAGGATTTTTCGCTGTACGCGAAGGAAGTGCCGGGCATGTTCTTCTTCGTCGGTTCGACCAGCGTGGGCATCGACCCGGCGACGGCGCCGGCGAATCATTCGCCGAAGTTCCTGCTGGATGAGAAGGCGCTGGATGTCGGGTTCCGGGCGTTGATGCAGGTGAGCCTGGATTACTTGAACGGTGCTGGCACTCCTGCGGGGTGAGGGTTTACCGGCAGGGCTTGCAGCCCTGCACCCGCAGAATCAACCGCAACGTCAACGTCAAAGGCGATGCTGGATTTCTGTTGGTTGGGCGGGGCGGTGTGGGTGGGCAGGACACGCCGTAAACC